>CAZIQU010000008.1:6536-11796 GCA_964541445.1 uncultured Lachnospiraceae bacterium
CGATCTTGACGCGCTCGATAAAAAAGTAACGGCAGCCCGCCGCGTTTGGGAGATAACGGTAAGCCACAACGATACCGAGGAGGCTGCCGCCGCCCTGAAGGCGGCTCTGGGCTACGCGCAGAGCGGTGAGCCCGCCGGTACGGTAAGCCGGCTGCGCCTTTTTATTTTCTATGTGGAAAACACAGTGCAGAAAATACGGCCCGATGCGGCAAGCATACTCTGAGTCTGCCGCGCATAAAATGCTCTATGATGAAAAGTTTCAAGAGCGCAGCGCAAAAAGCCGAGCTGATTGCGGCTCTGATAATAATCGGCGCCGTTATACTCGCCGCAGCCGGAATGATGCGGCTGTCACACCAGACGAGGCTGCGGCCTGCCGCCGCAGATGTGATAACGGTAGTTATCGACGCCGGACACGGCGGCGATGACCCCGGCTGCGTCTGCGACGGTATAAAGGAAAGTGATATAAATTTGCGGATCGCCCTGCTTCTTGCGGAAAAGCTGCGGCAAAAGGGGTTTATAGCTATACTCACGCGCGAAAAGGAGGACGGCCTTTACCTGCCGACTTCTACCGTATGGGACAAACAGGAGGATATGCTGCAGCGCAAGAATATTTTATGCGGCGCCGCCGCCGACCTGTTCATCTGCATACATCAAAATTCATACGCCGATACATCGGTAAAGGGAGCGCAGGTATTTTTCAACGATAAGGATGGGCAAAATGAGCTGCTGGCCAATAATATACAGACGGCGCTGGCGGCTATAGCACCGTACGAAAACAACAGGCAGGCCTTATGCAACAACGAGTATTATCTGCTGAGAAACTCACCATGTACGGCGGTAATAGTCGAGTGCGGGTTTTTGACAAATGAGCAGGACCGCGCGCTTTTGTGCGACGACGATTTTACTGACGAAACGGCTCAGGCCATATATCGGTCGGTCTGCCTTTTCTTCGGCGCCGAGCCTTAAAGGTATGATGCCGATACGGCAGACATGGCTGCGGCGCGACAAAAAAACAGGACCCCCGTAAAAGGGATCCCGCGTGCGTGTTCTATACGCTTTTAATTTTCCGAGAACTCTTGCTGCCTTATTTGGCGTCGCCGCCACCGGCACAGAAATCGCACGGATCGGTACGGTTGGCGGCAAAAGCGTCTTCAACGGTACCGTGATAGATCACTTCCGAATTTCGCAGTGTCTGACAATTCGGATCAAAATGATAGCTGTGTCCCCAGCGCGTCCAATAAGCGGTTCCGTCACCCAGCACGACCGACTCCGACTGCGCCTGACTGAGATCCTCCGCCGAAGCAGGGCTGAAATCTATGCCGAAAAGCAAAGCGATGACCAAAAATACGGAAGCCACCGCCGTCAGCATTTTTTTGGTCTTGGCATCAAGATCCTTATCCTTAAGCAGAAAGAAAATTATCGGCAAAAAGGCGATTATCGCCATAATTGCGCCAAGCTGGCTCTGTAAAAAGAACTTTACCGGCTCTTTCTTACTGGGCGGGTCAATATGGTTGGCCTTTTTCCACATCAGTGAGGCTATTACAACCAAGATCAGATCGACCGCCAAAGCGCCCAAAAACAGATATGTAGTATCCCCGGGGATATACAGTAATCCGCTCAGCAGCGCGTACGCCAAAAATTCCGCGCCCAGCGCCAATACCCATAAAATAACAGCCGTGATACGTTTGCCGGAAGCGCTGCCGGTTGCCGCGGCCGCATTGCCGCCGAAGCCAGCCTTGCCGTTTACTTCCACTATTTTTCGTTCCACGGGTGCTTTCTTCTTTTCCGCCATAAAACTAAATACCTCCAAATAATTTGTCAAAGCTTATAAAGACAAAATAAAATATCTTCCGAAAATAATATAACAGAAGACTGTTCTTTTTGCAACATTTTTCAGCGCCGCCGCGGGCAAAGCCTGTATACGTAAAAAGGGCGGCGATGCCGCCGCCCTTTCGCATTTTACCCGTTTATATACGCGCAGTCTTTAACCTACTTTCTTCGCGGCTTTCAGATAGCCGTAAGCGATTAGGCAGCTCGCCAAAGGCGTGCACATATCAAGCCACCCCGAGAAGCCGGCGCTCTTCATGTTGGTAAACAGCGATATAGCATAGATGACAAATAAAAGCACGGAGAAGAACAGGGAGATCTTTCCCACGGTGATATGTCCGCGGCCCGAGCCGGTGCCTTTTGCCCTGCTGATACCTTTAAAGCCCATGTAAAGCTTCATTATGATAACGACAGCGGCAATGCCGACAACCAACAAGACCACCGCCAGCGCCGCCGTTTTCGACGCGCCGGATGCACCCATAATTGCCGATGTATTAAAATCTCCGGCGAGCCAGCCGACTATAAGATTGAAAATATCTATCGCCGCCAGTACCAGCAATACAGAGCTGTAAATTTTGAGCGTACGCTCGGGTGTTAACTGTGCTGCAGAATTCTGTTCCATTTTTTTACTCCTTTTTACGATCGTAAAATTTATTTTTATTAATATTTTTATGATTCACAGCGGTCAAAAGGCGGCCGGCGCTCCTGACGGATGCCGACCGCCTTTCGGCCGCAATTGCGCCGCATTAAGACTGTACTGCTCCGCGTCCGCGATACCCCTATACCAACGATGGCATATTACGGGCTGCGACGCCGCAGCCCTCACACGGATTACTGTCATCGAGTCTTATTTTTTCCTAAGAATCGGAGCTGTCATTTTCCGTTATTTTCTCCCATTGATGTCCGGCGTCAGCATTTTTGGCTGCCGTCGTCCGAGGAGTCGCCGCTCTTGATGACAATATTTTTGATAATATTGTTATTTTCCGATTGCTCCGGCAGAATATCGCCGGCATTACGGATTCTGAACGGTCTGCGCACGTGCCTCGATACCCCGCCGGTCACCTCGTCCAGCTCTTCTTCTGCCAATTCCGCATCTGTTATCTTTTCATTATTTTCCATTATCTGTTTTCCTTTCCCGGTTTCCGGCCGGCGCTTCAATGATTTGAGCTGTCCGGCCCCAATGTGTTTTTTTACTTCATATAGCTTGCGGCTGCTGATTTTTGCCGGTATACGCAAATCGTCAGCCTTCCGGTTCATCCTCACCATGCTGCCGGTGAAATCAACGGCCGCCGGCAGTGTGTGGGTTAAAAGCTGCTGCCTGCCCTGCATCGCAGCTCATCATCAACGACGGCCACATTATCAGCTCCCTCACACTCCGTTTGTTCCATCGTATTTTCTCCCCTCCTTTGTTTTTTTGCCTTGCTCGCCATGCGGCGTTAAAAGCATACGGAATGTTTTTTCGGCAGCTCGGTAATTTTCGCCTGCATCTGAAAAGTTTAACTGTTCTAAATATCCGCTGTTCTCAGTACGCCCCCATTATGCGCCGCGCGAATTCACAAAAGTGTCACAGATTTCGGGTTTTATTGCAAAAAAATAAAAAAATGTGAGCGGCGGTGCCGATCGGCTTATGCCCGCATCCCATAATTTATCCTTTGTTGTTTGCAATAAAAAAGCGCCCTGCAAGCGCGCATTTGCCGAATATAACCGCACAAGAATCAGAAAGTGAAAAAATACCTGTTTCAGCAAGAAGGCTGTAAAAAGGTTGTCTTGAATAGAGGCTTTGGCGATTCTCAAAAAAACGGTATAAAAAAACCGACTTATTTCAGTCGATCTTTAGGTTTCGAAATGGTGACCCGCCGGGGATTCGAACCCCGGACACCTTGATTAAAAGTCAAGTGCTCTACCACCTGAGCTAGCGGGTCTCTCAAACAGCCTTTTAATTATACATATCAACTTACCCTATGTCAATAAAATAAACCCGAAAATCTTTACCGGCAGACCGTTTTATTATATAATAGGGTAACATAAATACTGTGAAGAACAGGAGATAAACATGAAAAAATACAAATGCACTATCTGCGGCTATATTCACGAGGGAGATACTCCGCCGGAGGAATGCCCCATCTGCAAAGCCGGAGCCGACGCCTTTGAGCTTGTCGAAGACTGAATGAATGATGCAGAGAAGCCGCCGCGAAAAACGCGGCGGCTTCTCTGCATCGCACCGACGACATTATTTACGCCGACTTTTACTTTTTTTAATTAATTATTTAATAATCGCAGCGATTTGCTATAATTAAGAAAGAAAACCTTCCATAAATAAATTACGGAGATATTTTATGCTGAAAGAAAAGCTAAATAACCTGAAACAGATTTTATTCGGCGCCGTCAAGGCCGAGAAGCCCCTCCTCTTTACGGCCTGCCTGCTGAGCGCGCTCCACGCGCTTATCTTTATCATTGTTACCGTAACTTTGTTATCGCTGGGTCTGCCTCTCCGATATATCTGGCTGCCCATCGTACTTTCATTGGCGCTGCTTGCCGCTGAATTTTTCCTTCTGAAAAATCAGCTGCAGGCGTACATGCCGCAGCCGGTCTACGCCGCCGCTGATGCCGGAGATATACCGGCGGAGACGGAGGCTGCACCCGAAAATGAGATTGCGCAAGCCGCACCGGCGCCTGCGGACGATGAATCAGCCGCAGATGCCGAAACAGCGCAGAGCGCCGATGCCGCGGCGGTTGAAGCCCCAACCGGCAAAAAAGATATTAAAACAGTTCTCGCCCTTGCCGCCGCCGCGCTGGCCGTCATCTTTTCCGTTGTCCTGTTGGCCGGCGTGATATCGGTCAAGGCCAAGGTTGCCGAAATGACTGACGGAAAATATTATTCCACCTATGTCGTCTACGCCCTCAATGACACAGTCAAAAGCAAGAGCAGCACGAACTTCTCAGATTTTTTCAGTCTCAAATATTACACAGATGAAACTTACGCCGATTTTCGCTCGACGCTCAATTACATAAAAACGCCGGTGCTCGGAATAAATACCTTTGTGGAACAAAAAGACCGTGAAGCTGTACAGGATGAGCTGGCCGCCGAAATGGGCGTGGAATTCACCGCCGGATTTTATTATTCCTTCCCCGATCTCGGCAAAGCGCTGCTGGACGGAGATGTTGACTACATAATTCTGAATGAGGCCATGACCGAATTCATTACCGAAGCCTACCCCGAGTTTATTGATAAGGTCACCGTTGTCAGCCGTACTTATGTAGAAAAAGAAGTGGAAAACGCCTCGGCCGATCCGGTCACGACCGATCCGTTCGTCATGTGCCTGTGCGGGTTGGATACTTTCGATGCCGTACCAGATGAGGGCGGCAGCGATGTAAATATCCTGCTGTTCGTCAACCCCACCGGAAAAGAAGTAGTCGTGGTTTCCACCCCCCG
>CAZIQU010000008.1:11816-16190 GCA_964541445.1 uncultured Lachnospiraceae bacterium
TTACCAACATCGGCCGCTACGGCGGCTATGACGGCATTATGAAGGCGCTGAATTACCTTTACGACATTCAGATAGACTACTATGTCAAAACGACATTTACCGGTTTTATGAACATCATCGACAAGCTGGAGGGTATCGACGTTACGCCTAGCGAGGACTTTAAGATCACTTCCGCCAAAAGCGGCACCGTGCTGCGCCTTAAGGCCAACACCACATATCATCTCGACGGCGGTTTCGCACTGCCTTATGTGCGCGAACGCAAGCAGCTCACCCGCGGCGACCGCTCGCGCGCGGAAAACGGGCAGCAGGTGTTTGAGGCCATGTTTACGCGTCTGACCGGCGAATTCTGTGAAAACGGTATATTCGACTACTATGAAGTGATATTGGATAATATCAAAACCAACATGGATCTGGACGATGCACGGGCACTGCTGGAAATGCAGATAACCGACCGTGCTCAATGGACCTTCAGCAACTATGTAATGGACGGCAGCGACCTATATACCACA
Organism: uncultured Lachnospiraceae bacterium; assembly: GCA_964541445.1. Classification (GTDB taxonomy): domain Bacteria; phylum Bacillota; class Clostridia; order Eubacteriales; family Anaerofustaceae; genus CAZIQU01. Next base: position 12,326 of record CAZIQU010000008.1, read on the forward strand.
ACCGTCACCTCGGGCAGCGCCGAGGTATATGTGATGGTACCGGATGGAGAGCTTCTTGAGGAGATCAAGGCCGCGATTACCGAAGTAATGGCAAAATAAGCGCCGTAAATCCAAAAAATCCGCGTAAGCGGATTTTTTTATTCTCTCCGGGCGCTGTTTGGGGTATAATTACTGAAAAAGAGGGGAAATCCGATGATCAAACATTCTCTGTTAGCTGCGGCTGTAGGCTATCTCCTCGGCTGCATACACCCATCGTATTATTTCGGAAAAAAAATCAAGAATATAGATATACGCGATACCGGGTCAAAAAATTCCGGCATGAGCAATGCAATCATTGTTCTCGGCTGGAAATACGGGCTGATCAGCGGTATTATCGATATAGCCAAGGGGTTTGCCGCTGTCATCTGGGTAAAGCTTTTTCTTACCTCCGACCCCGTTGTTCTTTATATAGCCGCTGCATCGGCGGTGGCCGGTCACATCTTTCCCGTATTCATGCATTTTCGCGGCGGAAAAGGTCTGGCCACGCTTTTCGGCACCGGCTTGGGCATCAATGTTTTTCTGGTGCTTTATATGCTGGCCGCGCTTATTTTGGCGGTCGCGCTGACTGATTATATGGCTGTCGGCACGGCGGCGACTGCTATAACCTTTGCTGCGTACGCCGGCATACGCGGCGGCGTTGTGCCCTTATGCCTTTCCGCGCTTATGGCACTGCTGATAATTTTAAAGCATCTGCCCAATTACCGCCGCATAGCGGCAGGCGGCGCCGGTGAAGTAAAGATGACTTTCTTTATTAAGCAGAAGGGTAAAAAACCGGACGACCTGGACGACATTGATGACTTTAAAAACTACAAATATTAAAACAATAAAAAGAATTGCCCGCTGCCTCCTGCTGACGGCTCTGCTGCTTGCGGCGCTGACGGGCTGCGGCCGCGAAACAGATTTTTCCGCGCAGCGGGAGATCACCGTTGTATCCCGCGAGGACGGCAGCGGCACACGCGGCGCTTTTACAGAGCTTTTCGGCGTATATACGCTCAACGCTGCCGGCGGACACAGCGACGCCACTACGGAAGAAGCCATAATCACCAACAACACTGCGGTTATGATGTACAGCGTTATGACCAACCCGTACGCCATCGGCTATATTTCGCTGGGCTCGCTTAACAGTGAGGTTAAACCGGTAGCTGTTGACGGCGTGTATGCTTCGGTAGCCGCCATAGAAAGCGGCGATTATAAGGCGACCCGTCCCTTCAATATCGTCACCGGCAGCGCGCCGAGCGAGGCCGCGGCTGATTTTATCGCTTTTATCTTCAGCAGCGAAGGCCGTGCGGTAATTGAGGCGACCGGTTATGTGCCGGCCGGAGACGGCGGCGGTGCGTACCACGCTGCGGTAAACGGCGGCAAAGTAGTGATCGGCGGTTCATCTTCGGTAACACCGGTAATGGAAAAGCTCAAGGAGGCCTACGCCGGCTATAACAGCGGCGTTATCGTGGAGATACAGCAAAGCGATTCCACCACCGGCATCAGCAGCACGCAGCAGGGTATATGCGATATCGGCATGTCCTCCCGCGAGCTCACCGCCGACGAAGCCGCCTCGGCGCTTACGGTGCATACGATAGTGCTGGACGGTATAGTGATAATAATAAACCTCGATAACCCGCTGGAAGGTCTCACAGCCTCGCAGGTAGGCGATATTTTCCGCGGCAGCACTTTGTATTGGCAAGAGGTGATTACGGAGGCTGCCGGTGAATAAGACTGCCTTCAAAGAAAAGCTCATGCATGCCGTATTTCTGTTCGCCGCCTGTTTTTCCATATTGGCGGTAGTACTTATATGTATATTTCTTTTTGCCAACGGCATACCGGCGATCGCCGAGATTGGCGCACTCGATTTTCTGCTGGGCAAAACATGGCGCCCAAGTGAAGATATTTACGGTATTTTACCCATGATACTGGGCAGCATCTACGTCACCGCCGGCGCGGTGCTCGTAGGCGTGCCTATCGGTCTGCTTACAGCGGTCTTTATGGCACGCTACTGCCCGAAAAAATATATACGCTTCTTAAAGGCGCGATCGACCTGCTGGCCGGCATACCGTCGGTGGTATACGGCTTTTTCGGGCTGGTGATAATCGTGCCTTTCGTGCGCGAAGTATTCGGCGGCAGCGGCAACAGTATACTTACCGCTTCGGTGCTGCTCGGCTTTATGATTCTGCCGACCATTATCGGCGTCTCCGAATCGGCGCTGCGTGCCGTACCCGATGAGTATTACCAAAACGCGCTGGCGCTCGGCGCTACCCATGAACGCAGCGTATTTAAGGTAGTGCTGCCGGCGGCGCGCTCCGGCGTACTGGCCGGCGTGGTACTCGGCATCGGCCGGGCTATCGGCGAGACCATGGCGGTGATCATGATCGCCGGCAATCAGGCGCGCATGCCTAAGGGGCTGCTCGCCGGCGTGCGCACGCTTACCGCCAACATCGTCATGGAAATGGGCTACGCCGCCGGGCTGCACCGTGAGGCGCTCATTGCCACCGGCGTTGTACTGTTTGTTTTTATACTGCTGATAAATCTTTGCCTGTCGGCGATAAACAGAAAAGGGACAAAATGAACGGAGAAAAACAGATAAATCTGCGTACATTTAAACATCGTCTGCGCGAATTCGGCAAGCGGCCGGCTTCGCTGGCTGTCTTTATCGCCGTTATGCTGGCGGCACTCATAACTTTTGCGTCGTTCGTCTTTCTGGTCGGTTATCTGCTGTACAAGGGCGTGCCTAATTTAAGCTGGGATATCTTTTCGCTGAGCTATAATTCGGAGAACGTCTCGCTGCTGCCCTCGCTGATAAATACCCTCATCATCACCTTTCTGGCGCTCTTGATGAGCGGCCCGCTGGGCGTGTTCGCCGCTGTTTATCTGGTGGAATACGCCAAACGCGGCAATAAGCTGGTGGATATTATCGACATCACCGCCGAGACTCTTTCCGGCATACCCTCTATCATCTACGGTCTCTTCGGCATGCTGTTTTTCGTCGTCGCGCTGGGTTGGGGCTTTTCTATACTCGCCGGAGCCTGTACGCTGGCGATAATGGTACTGCCGCTGATAATGCGCACTACGCAGGAGGCGCTGCGCACCGTGCCCGGTGAATTCCGCGATGGCGCTTTCGGGCTGGGCGCCGACAAGGTACGGGTGATCTTCAAAATAGTGCTGCCGCCGGCTATACCGGGGATACTGGCCGGGGTGATACTGGCTGTCGGCCGCATCGTGGGAGAAACGGCGTCGCTTATATATACAGCCGGAACCGTGGCGGAAATACCGGAAAATCTGTTTTCCTCTGGGCGCACGCTGGCCGTGCATATGTATGCTTTATTCAACGAGGGGCTCTATATAGATAAGGCCTACGCCACCGGCGTAGTGCTGCTGGCGCTGGTTATCGGCATCAATCTGCTTTCCAACTACATCGCCAAAAAACTGACAAGGTGAACGGAATGGATAAATTTAATCTGCATGAGCTGAAGGTTTTTTACGGCGACTTTCAGGCGATAAAGGGCATAAATATGGATATAGCCGCAAAGGAGGTAACCGCCTTTATCGGGCCCTCCGGCTGCGGCAAAACGACATTTTTAAAATGCCTGAACCGTATGAACGACCTGATCGACGGCTGCCGGGTCTACGGCGAAGTGAAAATGGACGGCAGCGACATATACAACGATTATGATGTCAATCTTTTGCGCAAGCGCGTCGGCATGGTGTTTCAGAAGCCGCTGCCTTTCAAGATGAGCGTTTACGACAACATCGCCTTCGGGCCGCGCACCCAGGGCATACACGATAAGCATAAGCTTGATGAGATCATCGAAAAATCACTGCGCGGCGCGGCGCT
>CAZIQU010000009.1:0-16099 GCA_964541445.1 uncultured Lachnospiraceae bacterium
GGCGGCGGATATTCTGCTTTATCAAGCCGATTTAGTGCCTGTAGGTGAGGATCAGACGCAGCACTTAGAGCTGGCCCGCGATATTGCCGCCCGCTTCAATCAGGCTTTTTCACCCACATTTACCGTGCCGGAGGGCTATTTCGGCGCCAGCGGACGCCGTATTATGAGCCTGAGCGACCCCGGCAAAAAAATGTCCAAAAGCGACGACAATGTCAACGCCTTTATCCTTATGAAGGACAGCCGCGATACCATCATCGGTAAATTCAAACGCGCCGTTACCGATTCCGAGCGCGATATAATATACGACCCCGAAAAGAAACCGGGAGTCTCCAACCTTCTGGAGATATACTCGTGCGCCCGCGGCTTCGGCGTAAAGGAGGCTGAAGCCGATTTTGTCGGCAAAAGCTATGCCGATCTTAAGGCGGCGGTAGGTGAGGCGGTGGCTGATGAGCTGCGCCCCATACAGGAGGAATACGCGCGCCTGACGGCGGATAAAGAATACATCAGCGGCATTTTGGCGCGCGGCGCCGAATCCGCCGGTCATTTGGCCGCCAAAACGCTGACCAAAACCAAGAAAAAAGTAGGCTTTATCGTCTGATAAGGCATAAGCGAAATATAATAAACAGGTGATACAGCCGCCTGCCGTTACGTTGTCGGCTTCACCGGGAGAAATTGTCATGATAGAAGAACTGTTTGAGGAGATAATGCCCTTTATAATCGGCGTTATCGAAATATTGGGCGTTATCGTGCTGATAGTAGGCGTAAGCCGGGCTTTTTACCTGTGGGTCAAGGAGCAGCTGAGCGGCAAGAACACCAAGTTCGGCCATCCGCTTACCAAGGCCACGGCAGCTGCGCTGGAATTTTTGATGGCGGCCGAGGTGCTTAAGACCATTCTGCTCAAGGACTACAAAAGCATACTCATCATCGTCTGCATCATCATTCTGCGCGCCGCTTTTGTGCTGCTGCTGCATTACGAAGCCAAGCATGAGCCTGAGCTGGAATTTGACGATGACGAAGAAAGCGCTGAGGGTAAATGATCGCCTGTTAAGGCGCCGGCTGATATTTGCCGCTGTGCCGGCCGCTTTTTGTCACCGTGCTCACGCATATCGCCGTTATCTCCGCGTCATCGGAGAAGCGGCTTTTTTTTATGCGGTAGGTCTTGGCGCAGCGATCGTCTTCATAGAAGGCGGCGCTGTAATAGATATAAAAGAGGTTTTCGCCGCAATATTCGCCGCTGCAATATTCACTGTTTATATTAAAATCCTCAGCGTCGCAGCCGCTGTCCTTCCCGGCGGCGAATCGCGCCCGGGCGGCGCCCTCGACGACGCCGGCATACACATCGGAAAAGCCGAGCGAACGGTACGCGGCCATATCGCGCATCATCTGCGGGTAGAAACGGGCCGGGTAGCAGATATTCAGCCCGCACAGTGCCGCCGTGTTGGCGACTCCGCCGCGGTATATTACGGCAGCCTTTACGGCAGCGGCAAGGGCCGCGTATTCCGCCGAGCCGGTAAGGGAATAAGCCTCAAAAACAGTCAGCAGATCTGCCGTGTTGTCGTAGCCCTCAGCCGTGCCGGCGCCGCCCAGCACCGTCAGCAGCCGGGGGTTGTCCGGCAGCCCCGCAGCCGGCAGCAGCGCACAGGCCGCATCAAAAGATGCCCGCAGCCTTGGGGCGGCGGCGCAGTCGAGTACGCTGACGGTGACCATGCCGGAGGAGTTTTTCTTCTGTGAGGCGGCGTAAGTTTCCGCCAGAGCCTTTGCCACACCGGCGTTTTCGCCGTATACGCTGCCCTCACGGCGAAAGAAGGTGAGATAATCAAAGCCGTCGGCCGGCATCAGGTCTTCGCTGGCTACCAGATAGTCACACCACGGCGATACGGCGGCGTAAGCTTCCGCCGATGCCATCAGGCAGGCGTCAAAGGCCAGAGTTTCCAAGCGTTTGCCGCCGGAGGCGTATATCTCGCTCAGCGCCGCAGCTATCTCCGGCAGCAGCAGCGTGTCGTTGCCCTCGTTCTCGTCCTTGCCGAAGCCGGTCAGCGCGCTGCCGCCGTGGTTCCAGAGAATCAGCTCGTAGGCCGAAGCCTCGGTCTCACGCATGCAGTAAAGCACAAATGAGGCTAAAGTAGAGCCGAGCCCCATATTGAGGCTTTCACTTTCGGCAACCTCGCGCAGCCTGCCGTTTTCCAGTCGGAAAAGCTGGTTGCGGTCAGCCTCTATGCCCTTTGTATGCCATACGCGGGTGCCGCCCGTATAAATATAAACCGTGCGTCCGGCGCGCTCTCCGGCGGCGAGCATCTCGGCGATATCGGCACTGGCCGCGCCGTAATCGCTTTCAAGGTCAGAGCCGTTAAGATAGACCATAAATACGCGCTCCGGCGCGCAGATAAGCGCGTCGGCCGAATATGAACAGCCGGCGGCGGTAAAAATGAAAAAAAGCAGAAAGACAGCCGACTGCAAACGGCGGAAAAATCTTTTTCGGCACATACCGTTATTATCGGAAAGTTCATTTTTTATTATGCAGAAAAAGCCGCGGAACGGTATTTTATCGGCGCGGACAATTCGCGGCGCGGTTTTTTTATTAAAAGTATAGTAAAAACGGTATTTATGTGGTAAACTTACCTTGTAACAAACCTGTAACAAATACAGGCAAAGCGGGGTAATACCGATCTATGGAACTAAACTTTAAATTGCAGCGCAACGATGAGCTCAGGCTGGAGAAGCTCTGCAGCAAACTTATCAGAAAAAATAACCGCCACCATATCGTGGAGGATATGATCTATGTAAAAAAAGCGCAGCGCGAGGCTATCGCCGAAGAAAATATCTATAAGCAGAGCGCCGCGCAGACTCTGCCGGTTCGCCGCAGCGCCATTGCCCGACGTTATGACGCCGGCAAGCTGAAAAAGCGTATCGACAGGCTTGTTTACCGCGTTAAAACGCGGCTGTGTGCCTACGAATCGACCTATCTCTATGTTAAATACCGCATACTCGATCTCTGCGACGCGATCGCGGCGCGTAAGAAGGCTTTCATCGCGGCGCTTTGTGTTGTTGCCGCTCTGGGCGGCGGGCTGGCTTTATATAATTACGCTTTCGGCTATGAGATAATTCTCAACGGTCATGTTATCGGTGTCGTGCCGGATATGAGCGTGTATAACAATGCCATGAACGATGTTGAACAGAACTTTGCCGAATGGTACAACAACGACAGCATCTATTTTGAGCAAAGCGTTACCATACGCAATGTATTCATAAAGGACCGCGGGGCACTGCTCAGCGAAAAAGAGTGCGCGGAGGCTATATACGGCTGCGACCTGCCGCTGTTTTACAACGGCGGCATCATCACCATAAACGGGGTGGAAACGGTACGGCTGGCCTCGGCGGACGAAGCGCAGACGGCGGTCGATCAGTTTTTGAACGCGCAGATGTATTCCACCGATGAAAATACCGAGCTTGTACGGCTTGTAGATTCACAGGTAGAGCAGAATATTGAGGTGGAAGAGAAAATCATCGCCATGGGTACGGAATATACCGTTGACGAAGCCGTGACATATCTTGAGAGCTTGGGTACGGTCTCCACCGCCGCCAATATTGAGGGCGCACAGTTTGACGAGCTTTACCGGGCCGGCAGCAGCAACAGCGGCATAGTTACCGCGCTGGCTTTCCGCTCGGAGGATTTTTCGATAAACGATTTGACCGTAAAGCCGGCTTTGCGGATAACGACGGTGAAAGAAGTGAGATATACCGCCGATGTGGAATACGGTACGGTATATGAGGATGACCCCTATACCTATGTGGGGCAGGAAAGCGTCAAAACCGCCGGTGTCACCGGACAGAAGACGGTGAACGCCGTGATAACCTATGTGAACGGCAAAGAAGTTTCCGTTGAGATAAAGAGCGAAACGATGACGCAGGAGCCTGTCAATGAGATTGTGGCGCGCGGTACCAAGCTGCTGCCGCCGGCCGCCTCTACCGGCACCTTTGTGATACCGGCCAGCGGACGCATCAGCCGCACCACCGGCGACAGCTCACATGTGGGCGGCGGCGCCGTGGATATATCAAATTCGCTGGGCACGCAGGTGTACGCCTCCGATTCCGGCGTAGTGCGTTCGGCCGGCTGGTCAGGCGATTACGGCAATTTGATAATAATCGATCATGCTGACGGTTACAGCACCTATTACGCTCACTTAAGCTCGGCGGATGTGGTAGTCGGCCAGCAGGTGGCGCAGGGGCAGCCTATCGGCAAGATCGGCTCGACCGGGCGCAGCACCGGCCCGCATCTGCATTTTGAGATAAGATACAACGGCGAGCGTCAGCTGATAACCAATTATTTCAACTATTTAGAGGCCGGCGTCGTTGTTACCGCGCTCAATTAACGGAGAGCGGCAGTGACGGAATATAAAGTAATACGCAGCAAAAGAAGGACTATGGCTGTCACCGTGACCGCCGACGGCAGTGTTACGGTGAGAGCGCCGCTCGGAATGCCCGATGGGCAGATCGAGCGGTTTGTTTTGTCTAAAAAAGAGTGGATAGAAAAGACCGTGGCGTCTATGGCCGTTAAAAGGAATGCCTTTCGGCCGCTGGGCTTCGGCGAGCATGAGGCTGCTCCCTTTTTCGGGCGGACGCTGAATGTGCGCGAAAACGACAAAATAACCGTTTTTCGGCAGGGCGATGAGCTTTTCGTGCCGGCTGCGGACAACCGTAAAGATTTGGTAATACGCTTTTATAAAAGCGAGCTGAAAAAATATCTGCTCGAAAAAATACCCGTCTACTGCGAGCTGCTGGGCGTAAGCTGCGGCAGCGTTAAGGTCGGCTCCGCCAAAAGCCGTTGGGGCTCATGCAGTGCCTCCGGCGGGCTCAATTTTTCGTATCGGCTGGCGCTCTGTCCGCCGCCGGTAATCGACTATGTAATAGTGCATGAGCTTTCACACATACGCCATCACGACCATTCTCCGTCATTCTGGCGCACGGTAGCCGCCGTTTATCCGCAGTGGCGGCAGTGCCGGCAGTGGCTCAGGGACAATTCCTTTATTATGGAGATGATTTAGGGGCGGCGGTTTAATTTAAATACATCAGCTCATCCACAGTCAGTCGTATCGCGTCGGCAATATCATCTACTTTTTTGAAGATAACCTGCTGCGTCGGCACATCGATGCCGAGGCTTAAAAGCCTTGTTTTGAACTGGTATTCACATAGTTCTTTAGCTGTTACATCGAGAAAACCGGAGTTGACAGATGAAGTAGTAAGCGCCGCGAAAGGCAGAAATAAAAATTTATGAAGCTCATATTCCTTCGGGGAGACGCTTATTCCGTAATCGTGGCAGAGGTTGCCCAGTGACAGATCGAAGAAGGGGGTGTTCCACACCTCACTTTTAAAAAGCTGCTCGGATACGAAACGCGCGTAATTGGGATAATCCAGATATGACTGGGTATTGATACGGTATTGCGCCAGAGACTTTATCGAATCGTTTATTGTATTATTCGGGAAGGTTTCCTCAATGCGTTTGGCAATAACCTCAGCACGCTGCTCGACTATTTCATCGTAAATTATGCGCGAAATACCTTCAAGCGATTTAAAGTGATATATTATCGTACCTAAATTAACATCGGCTTTTTTCGAGATTTGAACGTATGTTGTATTCTCAAAACCGTTTCTGTAAAATAATTCTCTGGATACACGGAGTATTTTTTCTTTTGTAAGCTCTCCTGCTTTATAGTTTGCCATAATCAATTTCACCGGTCCTTACAATTATAATTTTATAATATTTTTTTCGCTTTAACAAGAGAAAAAGCAGCATCCGCTGAAAATTGAATGTGTACTTTAGGCAAAAATATTATAAATCTATAATATTTGATTAAATTATTCTTGACAAAATTATAAATAAATAATATTATAAAATTGCAATAAGCTTTAAGGATGCATTCTTTATTATTTGAAAAGCTTACTGTAATAATTAAATCGGAGGAAATCCATGGATCTCAACACTATGTCAGAAGAACAAAGGAAACAGGAAATCAAAACTGTCAACAAAAAAGCGGCTCTCAGCTTGGGCCCGGTAATTCTCGCCTACATAGTCTTCGTACTGATAAGAACATCAGGCGGAACGATCGCGGCAGAGCTTGTTAATGAGCTGGGATGGACGGCAGCACAGGTTGCCATGTTTACATCAATGTTCAGCTATGTTTACTCGTTTGCCAATTTGCCCGGCGGCATACTCGTAGACAATATCGGCGGCAAAAAAACTATTGCTTATTCATACATTATCATGGCTGTCGGTCTGTTGATCCAATCACTCACCAATAATTACGGACTTATGGTTTTATCCCGCGGCTTAATGGGCCTCGGCGGCGCATTTGTGTTCGTTTCGCTCAGCCGACTTATCGCCAACTGGACGAAATCAAGCGCCTATGCCGGTGTAAACAGCAAGGTCATGGCCGCTTCCAAGATCGGTACATTCTACGCGGCTACGCCGTTAGCCCTGATGATCAAGTCTATGGGCAGGAAAAATGCCCTGCTCAGTATTGCTTTTGTCGTTGTTGCCATTTCCGCAGCGATCATCATGCTTACCAAAGAATCGCCCGCGGCCGTTAATCTGCATACCGTAGATGAGTTGGAAGGCAGAGAAAAACCGGCAGTGAAAAAAGCTGAAAACCCGTTCAAGGGAATCGGCAAGATCGTCATACAGCCGCAGGTTTGGCTGGTACTTATCGCTTCCATAAGCTTCAACGGCGCGATCAATACATTCATCACCAACTTCGGCAAAACGATGCTGATGAAGGGCGCCGGCTACGAGAGCGTTGCCGCCTCCAACATCATACTCATCAATACTGTTGCCGGTATCATTTCCGGTATTCTTCTCGGCACCTTCCCGAAGATAAAGGGTGTGACCAACAAGGTTGCCACATACATCACCTTCGGGCTGTTCATCGGCGCGGCCGGTATGGTTGCCTTCGCATTCTCAAGTCTCGGCACACTCGGCTGGAGCATCGTATTCGCAATGATAGGCTTCGGCTCAAGCATCGAAGTAACAACTATCTACGCAGTGCTTAAAGATCAGGTCACCGTTAAAAACTTCGGTACCGCTGTCGGTCTGTGCAACTTTGCCGCATGGCTTTTGGGAACTTCTGTGTGTACTACTATTTGGGGACAGATCATCGATGAGGCTTTCTCGGTAGCATCATTCATGAACGCCGCCAGATTCCAGATGTGCATCTCCGTTGTGGGACTTATCTGCTTCATCATCGCCAAGGATAAGGTACTGCCCGCGTTTGACGAAAACAAATAATGACCGCTGCTTAAATCACCGATAATAAAATGAGAAGCTTCTGCTGTGTACTTTCGCTCTGGGAGCTTCTCTTATTCAAAAGGGGGAAATATGACCGATACAAAAGAACTTATGCAGGAAAGAGCGCAGCTCTTTGATGACTTATACAGTGAAAAAATACCGAAGCGTATTCCAATAGATTTTAACCTCTCCGGCGAAGTCTACATAGAAGCGGCAGGTTTGCCGGTAGGAAAAACCCTGTGGACTCTTGACGGTGTCGAAGACGCGATGAGCAAGCTCTGCGAGCATATAAAAGCGGATATTTTACCGAAGGACTCCGGCAGACTGCCGCTCTTCACTCAGCTAACCGGCTGCCGCGGCTCCGTAATGAGCGCCACAGGATTTATGCAGCACCCGGAAATAAGCACTATGCAGGCAGACGAATACGATGAATTCATCGCCGATCCGTACGCTTTTATCGTTGATAAGATAGTCACAAGGCTTTATCCCGAAATGACCGACGACAAGAGCAAGGCCCTTCTTGTTTTTAATATGGGTATAACCGCAAAGAATCAGACGATGGCAAAATACGGTCAGATATACCAGAGCGTATCTCAGAAGTTCGGTTACTATTCTATTCCGGCGGCGTATAATTCCCGTTCACTTGCCCCGTTGGATTTCTTCAGCGATTATCCGCGCGGCTTTTCGGAGATAAGCAAAGACCTGAAGCGCTGCCCCGATAAAGTATTAGCCGCCAGCGACGCAGTAGTGCCGATGCTGGTAAAATACGCCCGCCCCGCGGTATCTTCCCATTTGGGAAGTGCCTTCATGCCCGGGCATATGCCGACATTTATGCGTACAGCGGAATTTGAGAAGCTCTATTATCCGTCATTCTCCAAGCTCATACACGCCACGGCGGAAAACGGCCAGCAGTTCAAAATATTCTGTGAAGACAACTGGACAAGATATGCGGATTATCTGCAGGAACTGCCGCAGGGTACCAGGCTCATGGTTGAATACGGTGACCCGCAGGTGTTTAAGGATAAGCTGGGCAAAAAGATGGTTCTCACGGGCTTTTATCCGCTGACATTGTTGAAAACCGGCACTCAACAGCAGTGCATTGATAAAGCGAAGGAGCTTATTGATATACTGGCGCCGGGCGGAAACTTCTATTTCGGTTTCGACAAGACCATACTTACGCTCAGCAGCCTCAAGCTGGAAAATCTTTACGCGGTTCTTGATTATGTATACAACAACGGCAAATACGACAATGCCGGCGCGCGTTCCACGGTTGAGAATAAGCAGGATACGATACACCATGTGCTGAAGGACATACCCAAGTTCAAGTCGAGACTTTATGAGGACATGGACGAATACCGCAAGACCAGAAAATATATCATCCCCGAATGTGAAGAAGCAATGTATGCGCAGGTGGAAAGCGCACAGGATAATATGTTCAAAACAATCGTGGGATTGATATAATCAGAGGCAAATAAAGATGGCAGATAAAACAACGGATACAGCGACAAAACAGAACGAACGCAATAAAATATTTGCGGATTTCTATAATAACAGACTGCCCGAACGTATGCCGGTAACATTTACTTTGCCGAATCATTTAATGGCGCAGTACGGCGGAATCGATCCGGTGGAATTTCAATATGATTTTACACAGCTCAGAGATGTTGCCTTTGAGCTGTGTGAAAAGGTTTATTCAGACTCATGCCCGGTTTCACCCGCAGGTCTGATAACGCGCCTACCCGGATTTTACAGTATTCTCGGGTCGAATTCCTTTGTTATGGGCAAGAACGGCTATGTACAGCACCCCGAAACAAAGGGAATGAGCGATGATGAATACGGTGAACTGATTGAAGACCCCATGAAATTCATGGCATGTACCGTGATCCCGCGGCATTATAAGAATCTTGATCCGGCGGAGCCGCTGAAAATGCTTCACGCGTATGAGGGCGCCAAAAATTCGCTTGCCGAAAGCAGCCTCGCTTCTGCCTCATATTGTCGGGAGCTCAAAGAAAAATTCGGTTATTATTGCGGTGCGCCGCTCGGCTCAGGCAGCTTTACGGCCGCACCCTACGATTTTATTTCCGATCAGCTCAGAGGCTTCAGCGGAATAAGCGCCGACATAAGGCGAAAACGCGATGAGATCAAGCAGGCCTGTGAGGTATTGCTGCCGCTTATGTTCCTACTGGGAATGCCCGCGAACCCCAACGCCGAAGGAAGCATCGGCATGCCGCTGCATATGCCGACCTTTATGCGCGAAAAAGATTTTGCGGAAATATGGCTGCCGTCGTTTAAACGGCTTGTTGAGCAATTTGCCGCACGCGGCGCCAGAGTAAGTGCTTTTTGTGAGGACGATTGGAGCCGCTATCTCGATCATCTCAGCGAACTCCCCTGCGGGACGAAGCTGAAATTCGAATACGGCGAGCCAAAAGAAATAAAAGCGAAGCTCGGTGATAAAATGATAATCTCGGGACTCTATCCGATCAACACGGTGAAAACCGCCGGAAAACAGCAATGCTTGGATAAGGCCGCGGAGCTGCTTGATACGATGCTGCCCGGCGGCGGCTACATCTTTGATTTTGACAAGGTGCCGCTCACGCTCGCTGATGTGAATTTCGAAAATTACTGCGGGCTTGCCGAATATCTGCGCGACAACGCGGCGTATGATAATGCCGGGGCTGTGTACGGCAAAGCGCTGAACAGCGAATGCTTTGCCGCCGATGCGTCGATAGAAGCACTGCCCGTTTCAAAGCTTGATTTCGATACCGAAGGATTCATGAAAGAAAATCCGAGTACTCCGCTCTCGGCGCTGAACCGTTTCTCATCGTATGATAAGACATTATATAGGTTCTGCCTTAATCTGCTAATTTAAAATATAAGGAGTAATCTCCGTATGAACACTGCAATGATCAGCATTATCGTTATGGCCGCGGTAATAATTCTTTTCATCATCGACAAGCTCCCCAGCGCGACGGTAGCGCTTTTGGGTGTGGCCGCTATGGTGGCTCTGAAGGTATGCACTGTGGCCGAGGCTTTATCGGGCTTCGCCAGTGATATTTTTATACTGGTAATGGGTATGCTGATAATCGGTACGGCACTTTTTGAGACCGGCGCGGCGGCGGTGATAGGGAACGCAGCTATAAAATTAGCCGCAAACAGGGAGAGAAGGTTCATTTTCATTTCCTGTATAATAGCAGCCGTGCTTTCGGCTTTTCTTTCAAACACGGCTGTTATAGCAATGATGATGGCTATCTGTTCGGCCGCCAGTACGGCATCGCCCGATATGAAATATAAAAATCTGGTGATACCCGTGGCTGTGGCGGCGATATACGGCGGTCACTGCACATTGGTAGGCTCAACAACGCAGCTGACAGCGGCCGGGCTTTTGCAGACGGCAGCCGGAATGAGCTTCGGCATGTGGGACTTGGCAAAGGTATGCGTGCCGTGTACGCTTTTTATCATAGTGTATATGGTATTCATAGGCTATCCGATCGGCAAACGGATATGGGGTAAACGCGCCGATGACGGCAATGAGGTCAAGGCAGAGGCCGTAAGCCGCGATACGACAAAACTGAATAAAAAAGGTATAACGGTGATTGCCATATTCGGGATCGTGATTCTGCTTTTTATCACCGGCTGGGTAAGCAACGGCTGTGCCGCTCTGATAGGCGCGCTGCTTTGTATCGTAACCGGAACGGTCTCGCAGAAAGATGTGCTGAAAAAACTGGATTGGAACTGCCTTTTGTGGCTATGCGCCTGTCTGGGGCTGGGGAAAGCGCTCAATGTAAGCGGCGGTGCGGAAATTATAGCAAATGTATTTCTTAAGGCCTTTAACGCATCGACTTCGCCTATGCTGTTCTTTGCCGCAATGGTGTTTGTAGCGATGATCATGAGCCAGTTTATGTCAAACATGGCGTGTCTGCTCATTATAATGCCGGGAACGCTTTCTGTTGTTATGAGCTTGGGGCTGAACCCCTATGCTTTCGCTTACGGCATGTGTCTCGGCGCCGCTCTTACTTTTCTGACACCTCTGGCGAACGGGCATATCGGCATGACGATATCGGCAGGGTACAGATTTGCGGATTATGTGCGCTATGCGCTGCTGCCTACCGCTGTCACCTACCTGCTCGTGGTTTTTCTGACCCCGGTATTTTATCCGCTGGTGCTTTGATTAATTTGCGTTGATAGATTTGCTTTGATTAATTTACATGACAAAAGCGTCGCCCGAGGGCGGCGCTTTTATGTTTTTATCAATAAACACGCGGTATGGCCGTTTTTATGCGATATTTATTCGCCGCCGGTGTCGGTATTATCCGGCTGAGTGGCCGCCGAATCGGGCTCGATGGAGAAGGTGAACTGTTTGTCGTCAAGCCCCTTATACTTTACGGTTACCGTCAGGGTAGAATTCGCGGTAACGGTATCGGCGATAACAACGGAATTGCCGTTAGTGACAGACGCCAGAGTTTCATCGCTGAGACTGAGCGAAACACCCGTTTCCACCGGATAAACGGCGATCTTGCCCGTTGATTTGACCTGATATTTATATACCGCTTTAAAGGTGATATGCTGCCCCGGCTTCACCGTCGGCGGTGTGTCTGTGGAGGTATAGGCAAGCTCGGTCTCTCCCTGATAGAGCTTTATCTCCTTGGAGAGTACGGTTATATCCTGCCCTTCCACAGCAGCGATCTCCTTGGCTACCTTATCGCCGCCGAAGATCTTCGGCAGAAAGACCGCCGCGGCAATTATGACAACTATCAGCAAAATAAATACCAGAAATTTGCCCGGTTTTTTTATCCTTATTACGCGTTTCATCATTTTTCGCCGCCCTTCTTGTTTTTACTATTATAACAAAACAAACCGGCATAAACAAATTAAATCATCATGAATGATGTGCGGCGGCTTCATGGCTCCGTAAGCAGACGCGGAAAGGCTGTTTTTAATATCACAATACATCGGCAATCAATTTGCAGCGGCGCGGCGCGGTATTATAATGCATTTATGGATGAAGACATTGAGTACAAAAGCGCCCTGCTGCTGGGGGCGGATAAGACGGCAAAGCTCAAAAACAGCTGCGTGGCGGTAGTCGGGCTGGGCGGCGTGGGCGGCTTTGCCTGCGAGGCGCTGGTGCGCAGCTGTGTCGGCGCGCTGATACTTATTGACGGTGACCGTGTGGAGGCGAGCAACCTCAACCGGCAGATAATCGCGCTCAGCGACAATATCGGTCTGGGCAAGGCGCAGCTGGCCGCCCGACGGGCGGCGGCGATTGAGCCGCGCTGCCGCTGCACGGTGCATGCGGAATTTGTAAATGCCGGCAATACAGACGCTATGGGGCTGGAAACTGCCGATTATATCATTGACGCCATCGACGATATTGACGGCAAAATAGCGCTGATTAAATACGCGCAGGCAAAAGGCGTGCCGCTGATATCGGCAATGGGCACCGGCAACCGTACTGATATTACCCGGCTGAAAACGGCGGATATTTACGCGACGAGCGGCTGCCCGTTCGCCAAAGCCGTTCGCCGCCGCTGCCGCGAGGAGGGTATCGCTTCGCTGCGAGTAGTATATTCCGACGAAATACCGGCGGTGAGGCCGCAGCAGCCTGCCAGCATGATATTCGTCCCGGCGGCCGCCGGTCTGCTTCTGGCTCGTGAAGTTGTCATGAATATTGCCGAAAAACAAGTTGTTGTGCTATAATAATACTTTGAAAGATTATAATCGGCGGTAAATGTATGCCCGGTAAGGATATTTTCGTCAGCGCGGTCATTACGGCGGCAGGTCTGAGCACCCGCATGAAGACCGATCTGAACAAAAACTATATAAATATCAATTCAAAGACGGTTCTCGCGCACACGCTGACCGCTTTCGACAAATGTCCGCTCATCTGCGAGGTCATAATCACACACAGGGCTGAGGAAGAAAAGTATGTAAGCAACGCCATCGACCAAAGCGAGACAGCTAAAAGAATAAAGACGGTCGTGGGCGGTTCGACACGGCAGGCCTCGGTATTCGAGGCGCTCAAGGCCGCCGACCCCGGTACGGATATAATTCTTATTCATGACGCGGCACGGTGCTGCGTTACCGATGGCATAATCAATGAAACGATCGAGGCGGCTATCCTCCACGGGGCGGCTGCTGCAGCGGTAAAGGCTACCGATACATGCGCCGTCGCCTCCGACGGAATTATACGTTCGTATGCGGACCGCAGCAGCCTGTTTCTTTTGCAGACACCGCAGGCCTTCGCCTACGATCTGATCTTCAAAGCGCATACACAGGCGGCGTTGGACGGAGTTTCCGCCACGGACGATACCACACTGGCTATGCGCGCGGGCGCGGGTGTCTACCTGACACAGGGCTCGCCCGAGAACATCAAGATAACCACGCGCGCCGATCTGGTACTGGCAAAGAGTATCCTTTCGGCACGGATGATGCGCAATATAGACATTTTTTGATACGGAAAGGCTGGTGAGCCCAAATTGCCAATTGACGAAAGTACCATTGTACAAATCTTTTATAAGATGCTCAAGGCCCGCTTCTTTGAAGAAAAGGCCATGCTGCTGAAAAAAGAAGGCTTTATCGAAGCGGAGCTTTATCTTTCCGCCGGGCAGGAGGCCGCGGCGGCAGCCGTATGCGCACTCTCTGCGGATGACGCTGTTTTCGCCTCGCACCGCTGTTTAACGGCGGCGGTCGCCGCCGATACTGATGCCGCCGGGCTGTTTTATGAGCTTATGGGCATTAAGCAGGGGCTTTGCGCCGGCCACAGCGGCGGCAGCGGTTATGCCGACAACACCGTAAATTTTTACGGTGCTTCCGCTCTGGCAGGCAGCGGCTTCGGTAAGGCCGTAGGCGCCGCGCTGTCTTTTAAGATACAGGGCCGCGGCAGTATGGCGCTGTGCTTTGCCGGTGACGGCGCTGCCGCCACGGGCGAGTTTTACGAAGCGCTCAACGAAGCGGCCGTGCTTAAGGTGCCGGTGATATTTTTTATAGAAAACAACTGCTATGCCGCTGATGTTCCGGTCACCGCGCTTTCGGGTACCGCCGATATCGCCGACAGGGCCAAGGGCTTTGATATACCCGGTATCATCGCCGATGGCAACAACGCCCCCGAGGTGTACGAGGCGGTGAAAAAAGCCCGTGAATACGCGCGGGAGAAATCCTCACCGGTCATCGTCGAGGCCAAGACCTACCGGCTGGCCGGATTTAATACTGCCGATAAGCAGGCTTACCGCAGCTCCGCCGAGGTCGATGAGTGGCGCGGCTACGACTGCATAGATATAATGGCCGATTATATGCTGGAACGCCATATCGGCAATTATGACGATCTGCTGATGCTCAGAGAAAAAGCCAAGGGCGAGATCGATGCTGCCGCTGATGACGCGGTGAATATGAGCAAGGTCTACAAAAACGATTCACCGGAGGCCGCTGAATGAAGAAGATCACACTTAAGGGCGCTATATATGAAGCAATCGCCGAAGAAATGAAGCTCAACACTTCTACGCTGCTGGTAGGTTACGGAGTCGGCAATCTGATACTGGCGCCGCAGCCGGATATAAAAAGAGTGATAGACCTGCCGGTAAACGGTGAAAGCGCCGTGCGTACGGCTATGGGCTTGGCCATGACCGGAGCGCGGGTGATACTGTGGCTGCGCGGAGAATATCTGCTGCGCTGCTTTGAAGCTCTGGCCGCCGATGCCGCGCTCACCGAGTTTATGTACGCCGGTCAGTACGGCTCAAATATCACGGTGGTTGCGGATACCGGCTACGCGCCGCTGCAAAGCCCGCAGCTGAACACCTCTTTTGAAGCCGCGTTCGCCGCCGTTCCCGGGCTGAGCGTGGTTTATCCCGGTGATGCCTATGCCGCAAAGGGGCTTTTGCGTACCGCCATACAGACATCAGGCGCCGTGCTCGTGCTCTATGCCCGCAGCGGCGAGAATGAGCCGGGCGAAATACCGGAAAGCTACAATCTCACGCTGCCGATAGGCAAAGCACATCAGATGCGCAGCGGTAAAGATGTAAGTGTAATTACTTACGGCGCCGCGGTCGGCGCGGTGGCCCGCGCCTGTGAACGGGCGGCAGCAGAGGGTATAGAGTGTGACGCGGTAGATCTTTGCTCGCTTGCTCCGCTCGATAAAGAAGCCGTATTTGCCAGCGTAAAGAAGACGAACAAGGTGATCATCGTCCATGAGGCGCATGAGGCCTACGGCGTAGGCGCGGAGGTGGCCGCCTCGATAGCGTCCTCCGAAGCATTCTTCTATCTCGATAAGCCGATAGAAAGGGTCTGCGCAGCAGACGCGCCCGTAGGTTATGCGAAGGATATATATGAAAAGGTCACAGTGACCGAAAACAACATACTGCATGCTATACGCCGTATGGCAGCCAAGGAGGAATAAAGAATGAGTGAATTTGAAGACAGAGTCAAGGCGTCACCGGCAGCCAAGCGTCTGGCGCAGGAAATGAACATCGACATAAACAAGGTAAAGGGTACCGGTGCCGACGGTCGTATCCAGCTGAGTGACATCGAAAACTACAAGCCGGCGGAAATACAGAATGCCGCCGACGAGCTTACCGAGGATGATTTTTCCGATATATCGCTGACGGTGGATAATATGGCCATCGAGGACGATGATGATTTCTTTGAGCTGCGAACTCCGGCAGGCGCCGCTAAACCGGCAGACAGCCCGGTATTTGCCTTTGACGCACTGGGCGACGACAAACCGGCGGAGAGCCCGGCAAAAGAAAAACCGGAAGATTTCGATTTCGGATTTTCCGTCAGAGAGCCTGAACCGGCGGAGAAAGAGGCTGCGGTAAAGCCGGCGGAATTCGA
>CAZIQU010000010.1:0-246 GCA_964541445.1 uncultured Lachnospiraceae bacterium
TCTATCGCCGATCCTGCCGCCGCCAATATCGTTTCCGCCGTTTGCCTGCTGAACAGCGCGGCGACGCTTTCCGGCAATCTTTCTTCTTTCACAGCACAAAGCTTACTACCGGCGAGCATAAAAAAATGTAAAAATATATTATAGAGCTAATTAAATTTACCTAATGTGATAAAATCTTAAAAGACGCATAGCTTAATTGTGCGGGTGTTTGGGGCTTATGGAAAAAACGGCTTTGCCTGAAATTAA
>CAZIQU010000010.1:266-540 GCA_964541445.1 uncultured Lachnospiraceae bacterium
CCACATTTCATACCGGCGGTGCGGCGGATTTTTTTGCCGTACCGGAAAATGAAGCTCAGCTCATCACGCTTATCGATTACTTTCGCGGCGCGGGCATTCCTTATATGCTGCTCGGCGGCGGCTCGAATACCATCGTCAGAGACGGCGGCGTTGAAGGCGCGGTGATATGTTTGACTTCGCTGAAAACCATGACCGCCGCGGGAAACATCATTACGGCTGCCTGCGGCACGCGGCTGAGTGCGGCGGCGCGCTTTGCCGCCGATAACTCGCTTTC
>CAZIQU010000010.1:550-5813 GCA_964541445.1 uncultured Lachnospiraceae bacterium
GGGTACGGTCGGCGGCGCTGTATTTATGAATGCCGGTGCCTACGGCAGCGAGACCGGTGACATTATTGCTGCGGTGAACGCTTTGGACGTGTCCGGCTCGGTGCATACATATACCGCCGAACAGCTGGATTTTTCCTACCGCCGCAGTATTTTCCGCGAAAACGGCGAAACGGTGCTTTCCGCCTCTTTTGTATTGACCTCACGCGATAAAACGGAAATAACAGCACTTATGCAGGAGCTTAACCGCCGCCGTCGTGAGAAACAGCCCTTGGAATATCCCAGCGCCGGCAGCGTTTTTAAACGGCCGCAGGGTTATTATGCCGCCGCGCTTATTGACGAAGCCGGGCTGAAGGGCCTTACCGTCGGCGGGGCGCAGGTAAGTGAAAAACACGCCGGTTTCATAATAAATAAAGGCGGCGCGGTCACCGCGGATATAATCGCACTTATCGACATGGTAAAGAAGGCCGTATACGATAAATTTAAAGTGGAACTGTGCGAAGAAGTGAATATAGTAGGAAGGGATCCCGCAAAAAAATGAACTATAAGCAATACCTTGAAATAAAAAAAGACTGCGAAGTGAGAATGAAGATCTTCACCGGCGGCGTATATGTGATCGCCCTTTTGTCGGTGCTGCAGACCGTTTTCCTTTTCTTTAAGATAAATATGCGTATGAACTTCGCCGACCTGATTATTCTGAACAAGCTTTATACCGAAGGCTACGGCCAGCTTGAGCTGGGAAATGTGGTCTTTGCCGGTCTGTACTACATTATGTATTTTTTTATCGTTGTCTGTTTTGTCAGCTTCAGTTTTATGACCATCGGCGATAAAAAATTTCCGTATACTTTTACTCTGATAATTTACGGTATTGATACCGTTTTGTGTTTTATCACCGCTACATATTTTCAGATGCTTTTTCATGTGGTGCTGATGATAATAATCGCCATGGCCCTGAAAAATCAGCATTATCTCAATATGCTGAAAAACAATACCTGGGGCTATCGCTGAGCGTGCGTTGCCATGTAAAAAAACGGCTCAAATGAGCAGCTTTTTTTATATCTCCGTAAAGTGGTACTGCACCTGATGCGCGTCCTTATTTACCTCAATGACAAGCTCGCCGTTCGGCAAGGTGTGCAGCTCGGTCTCCAGACCCGGCTCCTGCGCCTGCACATATTCTCGCGGGTCGTCGGTTTCTATTTCTTTAAAATCATAAACCTGAGGAGCCTTGCCGCCGCAGGCAGGCTGCTTGGTCTCGATGATAAGTTCATACTTTTTCATATCGTTCCTCTTTCGTAAGTATGTATCATTATAACAAAAAAAACGGCTTTTATAAAGCAGGATAATTTATGATTCGGCAGGAAATCATGAAAACACGCTTTTGTAGCCGTATGATATTTATCGGTGCCTGTTTTTGCTGTATAATAAAATCTATTGTCTGAATAGAAGGTATTCCCGCTGATGTTTAAAGAATTCGTAAAACTGTACAAGCCACACAAAAAACTTTTCGCCTTAGATCTGGCTTCGGCCTTTATGATGTCGCTGATCAATCTGGCGTTTCCCATACTTGTCAGCTACATAATAGATGATGTCGTGCCGTCGCGCAATATCAGACTGCTTTTTATTCTTTGCGCTGCCGCTGTCGCCGGATATATGCTGCGCTACGCATTTGAATATGTAGTAACATATTGGGGGCATATGCTGGGCGTCAGCCTGGAAAACGACATGCGCAAAAATGTATTCGCGCATTTTGAAAAGCTTTCTTTCTCCTATTTTGATTCCGAACGTACCGGGCATATCATTTCGCGTCTGACTACCGATATTTTTGACATCAGTGAGTTTGCCCACCACGGCCCGGAAAACATATTTACGGCGGCGGTCATTTTGATAGGCTCATTCTGCGTGCTCATTACCACCGATGTACTTCTTACACTGGTGATTTTTTCGATTATTCCCATTATGTGCGTTGTCGCCGTTCTGAATAATACCAAATGGGAAAAGGCCTATCTCGATGTGAAAAAAGTAAACGCCGAGCTTACCTCTGATATCGAGGACAGCTTTTCCGGCGTCAGAGTGGTAAAGGCTTTTACCAACGAAGAATATCAGTATGAACGGTTCAGCCATACCTGTGATAAATACAGCGATACCAAAAAGGTCACTTACCGGTTTATGGCGCTTTTTGTTTCCAATATCCACTTTTTTACGGCGCTGCTGAAGCTGGCCGTGATCTTTATCGGCGGTTATCAGATATATACCGGCAGTATGACGATGGGTGTTCTGGTAGAGTTTCTGCTTTTTGTCGATATTTTCATCAGACCGGTGCAGATGTTTACCGATTTGATAGAGGATTTTCAAAAGGCACGCAGCGGCTTTGCCCGCTGCCGTGAAATACTCAACACCGAGCCGGAGATAAAAGACCGCCCGAATGCGAAGGACGCCGGGGTCTTAAAGGGCGACATCGAGTTTAAAAATGTTACTTTCAATTATAAAGATGACGCGCCCGTACTCGACGACTTTAACCTCAGCATTCGTCCCGGCGAGAAGATCGCCATAGTGGGGCAGAGCGGCGCCGGTAAAACAACGCTGTGCTCGCTCTTGCCGCGTTTCTACGATGTCAGCGACGGCGCTATACTCATAGGCGGCACCGATATAAGAGATTATACCCAGTTTTCGCTGCGGAAAAATATCGGTATCGTGCAGCAGGATGTTTTTCTTTTCAGCGGTACTATTAAAGAAAATATCGGTTACGGCGACATCAACGCAACCGATGAGAATATTCGCCGGGCGGCGAAATTCGCCAATCTCGATGAATTCATCAAAACGCTGCCGCACGGTTACGATACCATGGTAGGGGAGCGCGGCGTGCGCCTTTCCGGCGGGCAGAAGCAGAGGGTGGCGATCGCCCGTACCTTTCTGAAAAATCCGCCGATATTGATACTCGATGAGGCCACCTCGAGCCTTGATAACGAAAACGAGCATTTTATTCAGGAATCGTTTGATATGCTGGCGAAAAACAGAACTACCATTATTATTGCGCATCGTTTACAGACGATAGAAAACGCCGAACGCATCATCGTTATGAATAAAGGCCGCATAGTGGAAGAAGGCACGCACGAAGAGCTGCTGAAGAAAAACGGCGCATACAGCGCATTGTACAGCGCACAGAAAAAATAGAGATATTCTGCCTGACGACAGCTTATTCGTAAGTTTTCGGCACTGCCGAAAAAGCGCCCGTTAAGATGATCTGCTCATCTAACGGGCGCTTTTGTTAAGTTATTTTGTTGCCTTTATCAGCGTCTTCAGCGTGACTCAGAACTTCTGCTCCTCATCGTCCTTTACTGCCGCTTCGGCTTCGGCTACGGTATCCGGGTCGGCGGTCTTCAGCACCTCGAGAGCTTCCTTCAGCGTCTTGATATCGGTAGCGATCTCGGTGTCATCAAAAACAACAGCCGCTTCCTTGGCTTCATAATACGCTTTGCCGAGTTCCTTGTATTTCTTGTTGAGAGCGTACATTATCTTTTCCGCTTCCAGCTTTCTCTTGGCCGCGTCAAACCACTCACTGGCTTTGTCGCCTATTACCTTGGCGTATTCCTCTGCCTTTTTGCCGGCCGCTCCGGCTAAAACCTTTGCTTTTTCCATTATCTCGTCAAACTTGTCTTTCAGTTCATCGTTATCCATTTTTTATGCACTCCTTTGCCCTTATTTCTGCCCTGATTATAACATATGCGTCAAAAATAAAAAGTATTTTAATCAAATCTGAATATAAAGTTAATTCCGAATTAAAACTATTTTCAGCAAATATACGGGAGGACATTATGGCGGACAGATTTAAAAACATAGGCGGTATGGAAGAGATAAAGGAAGAGATGTACGAGGTGACCGACTTTCTGCTCAACCCGGCGAAGTACCGGGCTTTAGGGGCGCGTATTCCCAAGGGCATACTTTTTTACGGCCCTCCCGGCACCGGCAAGACGCTCTTGGCCCGTGAGCTGTCAAATGAAGCACATGCAAACTTTATTTATGCCAGCGGTTCGGAATTTATCGAAAAATTCGTCGGTGTCGGCGCCGGACGCATGCGTTCCCTGTTTGAAAAGGCCGAGAAAAAACGACCCAGCATAATATTTATCGATGAGCTGGACGCCATCGGTGTTTCCCGCAATACCGACAATAATTCCGAAAGGGATCAGACGCTCAATCAGTTTTTGATCGAGATGGACGGCTTTGAGCAGAACGAGGGCATAGTGGTGATCGGCGCCACAAACCGTTACGATATGCTTGACCGCGCCTTGCTGCGCCCCGGCCGCTTTGACCGGCAGATATATATAGGCAACCCCTGCCTGCGCTCGCGTGAGGAAATATTAAAGGTGCACTGCGCCAATAAGCCGATGGCCGATGATGTCGACATTCATACCATCGCCATGCGTACTAACGGGCTCAGCGGCGCCCATCTGGAAAATATCGTCAATGAGGCGGCGCTGCTGACCGTACGTAAAAACCGCAAAAAAATAAGTAAAGCCGAGATCGACGAGGCCTTTATCAAGGTGACTGCCGGGCTGAAAAACAAAAACATGACGCTGTCGGAAAAAGAGAAAAAGTATATCGCCTGTCATGAGTCCGGCCATGTGCTGGCGGAATGTCTTTTGAAGGACAGCATACCGCAGACCGTTTCCATCGTGCCGCACGGCGAGGCGCTGGGCTTTATGATAGAAAACGATACCGAAGAAAAAAATCTTATCGACCGGCAGGAGCTTGTCGCTCAGATCAAAATACTTTTGGCCGGCCGTGCCGCCGAAGAACTGGTATTCGCCAAGCTGACCACCGGCGCGCAGGATGACTTGAAAAAAGCAAACGAGATCGCCGAAAATATGGTATTCAACTTAGGTATGAGTGAGCGTTTCGGCAACAGGCTGCTCGACAGGCAATATGATATGAATATGTGCGCCGCCGTCAACGCTGAAATTTTCCGTATTATCGAAACGGCGTATGCGGAAGTGAAAAGTCTTCTCAAAGAGAATGGTGCCTCTCTGAGAAGACTTGCCGCCGAACTTTATGAAAAAGAGGTTTTGAACAGCAGTGATATAATCAGGCTGATCAGGCTTGTGCCTTCGATGCAATGAGGCTGGTGAGATAGGTACGGGCCTCACCTATCATGTAAAGCGAACCGGTGAAAGCGTATATTTCATCGGCGGCGGCAAAATCAATATATTCTTCCGCTTCGTCGATGTCATGCAGCGCGGTTCCAAGCTGATGGTTATCGATCCCAAGCTCA
>CAZIQU010000010.1:5823-15255 GCA_964541445.1 uncultured Lachnospiraceae bacterium
ATGCAGCGCGTATGAGGGTATTTCCGGGTGTACCTTTCTGATGTAGTCGTGCATGGCGTCAGCGCCGACGGCGCGTTCGTCATGCGGCGTCAGCGTATATATCACTTTGGCGATACCGGCCAACTGCTCGACCGACTGGTCCACCTGCTTGTCGCCGAGCATGCCGTAAAAAAGATGTACCTTCTTATCGGCGAAATAAAGCTTTATGTTGGCGACAAAAGAGTTGATGCCCTCTATGTTGTGCCCGCCGTCGATGACGATTATCGGCTTGCGGCACAGTATTTCAAAACGGCCGGTGAATTTTACGCTCGCCAGACCCGCCAGCACCGCTTCACTGCCGATATTCCAACCTTTTTTCTTCAGTATTTCCAGTGCGGTGAGCGCATTAAGTGAATTGTACATCTGATATTCGCCCAAAAGCGCCAGACGGTATTCATCGATGCCCAGAAGCGAATCCTTACGCTTGTACTTTATTACCTGTCCGTCGATACCGGTAGAGATCATTTCCACATCGCTGCGGTCGTTGAATATAACATGCGCGTGCCTCTGTGCGGCGTTGCGCGCTATTTCATCGGTCGCTTCCTCGGTATTGAGGGCGTAGACGCTGACGTCATAACTTTCCTTGATTATGCCCGATTTCTCAAAAGCGATCTCTCGCAGCGTGCTGCCCAGATACTGTTGATGCTCGAGGCTGAGCGTGCATATCACGGCTGCCTCCGCCGATTTGATCACATTGGTGGCGTCCAGCCTGCCGCCCATGCCCACCTCAAAGACGATGATATCGACATTCTGCATGGCATAATACACAAAAGCGATAGCGGTGACCACCTCAAATTCCGAAGGGCGCGGCCGACCGTCGGCGATCATTTTATCTATTGCTGTTTTTACGGTCTGAGTTACCTCCGCCAGATCCTCATCGGCGATAGGCGTGTTGTTTATCTGTATCCTCTCGTTGAATGTTTCCAGATACGGAGAAATATAAAGCCCTGTTCTGTATCCCGCTTTTACCAGCACATTGGCGATCATGGCGCAGGTAGAACCCTTGCCGTTTGTACCGGCGACATGTACGAATTTGAGCTTATCCTGCGGATTTCCGAGGATATCCATTAGATAGGTGATGTTTTCCAACCCGATTTTTTTGCCGAATTTGTATGTGCCGTGTATGTATTCCAGCGCTTCATCATAATTCATTTTGCAGCTATACCTTTCCGAATATGAAATTTGAGTATATTATAGCAGTTAACCGCCTGTATTGTCATCATAATAAAAAACTTGCTAAAAAAAAAGAATGATAATATAATATTTTATGCCGAACGGCGGAAGGGTGTTGATAAATTATGAAACAAGCGCTGCTGGCCTGTGAGATAATCAGGCATGAACTGGAGACGGTGATCGCCGAAAGTAAGGAAGATATAGATGTTTTTTGGCTGGGCGAGGCCCTGCATGAGCACCCCGAAAAGCTGCACGCGGAGATACAGAAATATCTTGACGAGCTGTCCGGTTATGACCGCATTGCCATAAGCTACGGTATCTGCGGCAATGCTATGATCGGTATTAAAGCTTCCCACTGCGAGATATATTTTCCGCTTATCGACGACTGCATCAAAGGGCTTATGTGTGCAGACTGCGAGCTGCCGCAGCTGCGCCGCAATTCGATATTCACCAGTGAAGGCTGGCTCAGCACCAAGAACAACAGTAATATTGAGTTTTCACGAACTCTGGAAAAATACGGGCCTGAGAAATCAAAACAGATATTCCGCATAATGTACGCCAACTATAAGAATCTTATCTATATGCAGAGTGAGGAAGAAATCAAGCCCGAAATGCGCGAGGCTGCCGACGAGCAGGCGCGCAATTTTGAGCTTAAGCTGTGTTACCGGCAGGCGTCTCTGGATGTTTACCGCCGGCTGCTGCGTTTTGAGTCCGGCGGATATATCTGCCGCCTTGATAAAGGTGAAGAAGTGATGTTCGAGATGTTTATGGGCTGAATAAAAGTGCCGCCGTTTGCATAAACGGCGGCACTTGTGTGCGCAGAATGTTTTCGCTTTCAGATACTCTCCAGAAAAGCTTCAAAGTCGGTTTTTCTGCCGTCTGTATCGCCGAAAAAACTGGCTTTAAAGACGGTGCTGTCCAAAACTCCTTTCAGCTTTGTCCCGTCGTGCATATCGATGAAAAAAAACGGTTTTCTGAATTTTGTTTCCGTGCGGCAGCTGCCCAGCGAGGACAGCTCAGGCAGTATTTCGTTATTTTTCACTTCAGTCATATATTCATAGGTAGAAGCGTTTTCAAAGCAGTCATTTGTTTTTTTGCATTTGAAGTTCATATAGCTTTTTATCCCAATCGGCCGCGTCCCTGACGGCGCCGATCGTATAATCGAGTTCCTTTTGCGTAGTGAACCGTGACAGGCTCAGCCGTACCGTGCCGGCGGCGTTGTATTTGAGGCGCGAGTGTATCAGCGGCGCGCAGTGCAGGCCGCTGCGGCAGATTATGCCGCAGCCCTCGGTTAAGATAAAACCGGTATCCGCCGCTGTCATATTGCCGGCGGTAAATGATACGACAGGGGTGACTGACCCTTCGGGCTCTATAACGTTCATTCCCGCGCTTTTCAGCCCGTTCTTAAGGTATGAGCACATTGCGGCGAGCCGGCCGCTTTCGTTCGGTTTTTTTCGCGCCCATTCCAGTGCGGCGGCGAGACCCGCCGCCGCCGGCTCGTTGCCGGTGCCGGCCTCCAGACGCAGCGGCATATCTTCCGGCATGTTCTCCGAGTCGCTGAAAATACCCGTACCGCCGAAAAGATGAGGCCGCAGCTTCAGCGGCGCGCTCACATAAAGAGCGCCGCTGCCTTGAGGCCCGAGCAAATATTTGTGTCCGGTCAGCGCGATCATATCCGCGCCGGTATGGGCAATATCGTAAAGCCCGGCCGTCTGCGATGCGTCAAGCAGCGTCAGCGCGCCGTGTTCTTTGGCACAGCCGCACAGCTCGGCGGCATCGTTTACCGCGCCCGTAACATTGGATGCGTGGGTAAACACGCAAAGCTTCGGCTCGCAGCAAAATATTTTGGCGCGCCAGTCATCGGTGTCTATGCGCCCGTATCGGTCGCACTCGGCAAAGACGATTTTTACGCCGTTTTCCCTGAGCTTGTATAAAGGGCGCAGCACCGAGTTGTGTTCGCTTAAGCTTGTCAGTACCGTATCACCTGTTTTTAATTCTGCACCGAAAATGCCGGCATTCAATGCCGCGGTGGCGTTGGCGGCAATCGCTATTCTGTCCGGGGACTCTGCTCCGATCAGAACGCCGATATGCTCACGCGTTCTCGCGAACACATCTTCGCCGGTTATGCCGCCGCGGTTGGCATCGCCGGGCATGCCGCTGAGCGCGTTATATACTGCTTCGCGTACACACGCCGGTTTCGGGTATGATGTGGCGGCATTGTTGAGATATATTTTCATTGTCTATCGGCCCCTTAATATAATATGAAAGGAGCAATTCGACGTGAAGCGTATTTTTTCGCGGATGCCGCCTCGGTGCGATACCGCCGCTTTGTTTTTTACGAAAAGCATGTTAAAATAAAAAACGTGCGGCTTTACATCGGCTGGCCGTTCACATAAAGGAGTGATTATTATGAAAAAAAATATTTTGCCCGTTATCCTGCTGGCTGCTTCGGTTATTTTAACTGTTATTTCCCTGATGCTCTTACCTCAGACCGTTATCACGCAGTTTTCGCTTAACGGCTCCGGTACGACGAGCATGGCAAAGCCTATCGCCGTGCTGCTGCCGGCGGCACTGGGTGCCGGCGGCGCGATCGCTTATCTTTTGCAGAAGAGCAAATCATACAAGCTGCTTATTGTTTCCGGCGTAGGCATTCTGGTATTTGCCATTATGCTTGCCGTCAATCTGTAAGACGCGAAGCTGCGGCGCTGTTTGTCTTTGTCCGGCCTGTATGTTAATTTGCCTATAATAAACCCGTATGCCGCTTTTGCGGCATACGGGTTTATGTATATCTGTTTTTATCGCGGCGTTATTTCAGCGCCCGGCGTCTGGCTCGATATTGCTTTTTGAGAGCTTTTTCATCGCCGTCACCGTTCAGTACGCCGATGAGAGCGTCGGCTGCCGCATAATCAATCACACCGCCGACGGCGGCAACGGTCTTCAGCGGTATGTCGTCGGGCATGTCGGCGTAGTCGCCCAAAAATTTCGTCGCCGCCGGTATATCGCGCAGCGTGCCCAGCACGGTTTCCCAACCGTAATGCCCGGGGGTATCGGCGTTGTCGTCGCACGGCTTTTCGCCTAAGACCCGTTCATACTCAAGATGCGGTATTCGCAGTGTCTTTTGGTCCGTATTGTAGTATGACGGCAGCTCAACTGCGGTGTGAAAAGGCTCTGCCGTTTCGGCGCCGTCGGCATTTGTCAGTGTGAGCGCCGCCTGCAAACGGATATCGCGGCTGGAGGCGCCAATGATTATTTCGTATTCTCCCGCCGATGTGCGAAAGCGTTTTTCGTCAGCGTCGTAAAACGCGAAATCCGCTGTCGTCAGCGTGAAGGCTATTTCTTCGCTTTCGCCTGTGTTGAGCGCACTCTTGTAAAAGCCCTTCAATTCCTTATCCGCTTTGTATATAACCGGGGCCGCGTCCCTTATGTAAAGCTGTACGGTTTCTCTGCCGAAGCATTTCCCGCTGTTTTTCAGCCGAAAAGAAATGTTTACCGTGCCGTTTTCCTTTTTTACCTTTAAATTATCGTAAGTAAATTCAGTGTACGAAAGTCCGTGTCCGAAAGGAAAAAGTACATTTTTGCCGCTCTTATCGTAATAGCGATACCCCACATATATGCCCTCGCGATATTCAGCCAGTCTTTCTTTTCCGCGCGGAAAATATTTATAAGCGGGGGTATCGCTGAGGCTAATGGGGTAGGTTTCAGCTAATTTGCCGCTGGGATTGACCTTACCTGTAAGAATACGGCAGATAGCTTCGGCGCCGCCTTCTCCCGCGAGGTGCGCGGCCAGTATTCCTTCGGCGCGTTCGGCAAACGGCAGTTCTATCGGCGCGCCGTTTGAGAGCACCAGCACCGTATTTTTGTTAAGAGTACAGATCTTTTCGGCCAGCCTGAGCTGTGCGGCCGGCAGCTTCATGTCGTTTCGGTCACGGCCTTCGCTTTCTTCCTCATCAGTCAGTCCGATAAACAAAATGACCTTTCGTGCTTTCTCGGCGGCCTCGCAGGCTTGCTGAAAAAGTCGGCTTTCGCTGCTGCCGTCGGGTGTGAAGCCCTGAGCGTATATAAGCGACGGGTACGTCTGTTTCAATATATTAAGGCAGCAGATACCGTTTACAGCCGCGTTCACCTGAGAGCTGCCGGTACCCTGCATGCGCGGGTGCGCGGCAAAATAACCGATAACGGCCAGATTCTCTTCTTTTTTCAGCGGCAGTATATCATTTTCGTTTTTCAGCAATACTATGGCTTCTTCGGCTGCCTTGCGGGCTATTCGGTGGTTGGCTTCATACGAGAGCAGGTAGTGCCGGTGCGAGGCTTTTACCGCTTTGCCGACCAGCGTTAAAACGTGCTCCACGGCCTCATCGAGTATTTCGCCGTTAAGCGTGCCGTTTTTCACGGCGTCGGCTGCCCGGCGCGGGTTCTGTCCGCGGCTCGAGGGCATCTCTAAATCAAGACCGGCGTTCAGCGCTTTTGCAATATCGTTTACCGCGCCCCAGTCGGTGAGCGTAAGCCCGTCAAAGCCCCATTCGCCGCGCAGAATATCTCTCAGCAGATGTGTGTTTTCCGAGGCGTATGTACCGTTTACCTTATTGTAGGCCGTCATCACCGCCCACGGCTGAGCTTCCTTAACGGCAATCTCAAAGCCCTTTAAATATATTTCCCGCATGGTCCGCTCATCGGCAGCGCTGTTGCTTACCATGCGCATACACTCGCAGTTGTTGAGAGCAAAATGCTTTACGCAGGCGCCGACTCCCTGCGACTGTACGCCGCTGATAAAAGCGGCCGCCAGCCTGCCGGTGAGCAGCGGGTCTTCCGAATAATACTCAAAATTGCGTCCGCACAGCGGCGAACGCTTTATGTTCATGCCGGGGCCGAGCAATAAAGATACTTTTTCCTCGCGGGCCTCCTGCGCAATGGATTGACCTACTTTGTACAAAATATCCGTGTTCCATGTGCAGGCCAAAGCCGAAGCCGTAGGAAAGCATGTTGCTTTTGCTGTGTATTTTTTTCCGGCGTCGGTCTTTTCCGGCCTAAGGCCGTGCGGCCCGTCGCACATGGTCACGGAATCTATCTTCAGCCTTTTTATTTCCTGGGTATGCCATTGGTCACGCCCGGAAATCAGCGATGCCTTTTCTTCAGGCGTCAGTCGCGCTGTTATCTGCTTTATCCATTTTTCCGTCATAGAGTACATCCGTTCTTTTACATATATAACTTCGTTTACGACTTATTTTACTCTATAACGGCAGCTTTTTCAAATAGTTTGCCTTATTAATCGCTTTGCGGCGATGTGTAAGCCAATGTATTCAGGCAGTCGGCCACGGTATAAAGAAAACTGCCCAGCAGCGACATGTCGTCGGGCGACATATCATACGAGAGTGCCTGCGCTATAAGCAGCGCCGCGAAATTTATCTCAAAACCGTTAAAGTTGTCACTATCCATTGTTACCGCCTTCTTTTTGCCTTTGTAATATAAATATTCGGTTCATCTCGGCGGTGTGCATCAAAAAGCCGCACGTATAATATCGTAATTCGTTTCATTCGGTGGTATAATAATACATCTGCCATATAAGGAGATAATTAGTTGGATATTTTGATAATAGGGGCTTCCGGTCGTGAGAATGCCCTGATAGAAAAGATTTCCGAAAGCGAGCTCTGCGATAAGATATATTGCGCGCCGGGCAACGACGGTTTGCCGGCCGGCGCCGAAAGGGTGGCGATACGCCCGGAGGAGACCGGGGCACTGTGTGATTTTGCCGTCGCCCACCGTATCGGGCTTACCGTGGTATCTGCGGCTTCACCTCTGGCGCTGGGTATCACCGAAAGGTTTGAATCAGAGGGACTGAAGGTATTCGGCCCATCGGCCGACGCCATACGCTTTACCCGCGATGATGACAAGGTAAATTATTTTTTAGCTAAGTATATACCCGCCAGCGTTCATGAAGATGCCGTCAAAAACGACAATATCGGCATTCAGTGTATATGCGACGGCAAACATATTTTCCCGCTTATCACTTACAAGCTTTACCGTACGCTGTACGATAACGACGAAGGCGAGCTTACAGCCGGTATGGGTGCCTATTCGCCGGTAGAGCTTCTTACAACCAAGGTTATCGCTGATATCACGGCAAAGATAATTGAGCCGCTGGAAACCGGCTTCAAGGCCGAAGGCTTGCTCTATAAAGGCATACTGAATATTAAACTTACTGTTGACGACGGCGAATTCTTCGTCTGCGGCTTCGGTACCTATATGGGCGAACCGGAGACTGAGCTGCTTACCCTGCGGATAAAGACTGACATGATGAAACTGATCTTAAGCGCCACCGACAGCGCCGTTTCGCCTGATGAAATAGAACTTGACTCTGCGGCCGCTGTTTGCTGTGTGCTGGCCTCGGGTGGGTACCCGGGAGAATACCGCACCGGTTTTGAGATAAGCATGCCGCCGGAGGAGGAGGGCGTGCGGATATTCATCGGTGCGGCCGAAAAGAAGGACGGAGTGTTTTATACCGCCGGCGGGCGTGTTTTGTATGTGTGCGCCAAGGCTCACAGTATCGGCGACGCGCGTGAGCGTATATACGATACCGTACAGAAGATCGGTTTCAGCGGTATGTATTATCGCAGCGATATAGCCAGAAAGGTGCTTTAAAAATGAAGATGAAACAGCTGCGGGAGAAACTTTCCGCCG
Organism: uncultured Lachnospiraceae bacterium; assembly: GCA_964541445.1. Classification (GTDB taxonomy): domain Bacteria; phylum Bacillota; class Clostridia; order Eubacteriales; family Anaerofustaceae; genus CAZIQU01. The sequence goes on from CAZIQU010000010.1 coordinate 13,711, forward strand.
AGGGCTTCACTGTCAGTGAGAGAATGGTCAAATATTATATAGAGACCGGTCTTTTGCCTCAGCCGGATTACCCTCACCCCAATCAGGCACGCTATGCCGATATCCATTTTCTGCGTCTTTGCAAGATAGGCGCATTAAAAGAACGCGGCTGTGTTTTTTCCGATATTCGCAGGGAAATGACTGCCGACAACGAGGCCGCCGAGTCTTTTGCCGAAAAAAACGGTATATCGCTGAGAGACGCTTTGCTCAGTTACGAAATATTCGCCCGAGAGCAGGCGGATTATCTCGCCGCGTATTACGATAAAAATGTCAAGCTTTCCCGAGATGAGTTGACGGAGACTCTTTCCTGCGAGAAGATGATCTTCGATCTGGCTGTGGATACCGGCGCGTTGGAAAATAAAACGGTGTACGGGCTCAATGACATGCGTATTCTCGCCAGTATCCGTGATCTTTTCAAGCTCGACAGCGAGAACGGTCGGAGCGATGTCATCGAAAAAATAAGCGAAGTATCAAAAATAAACAACCTGGCCGCGCAGTATGTACATCTTTTGGAAGACCGACCCGAAAGAAAATGGCTTTACGATGAGATGCTTGCCGGCTTTACTGACGGAAAAACGGAACAATTATGCAAAAAAAACACGAACTGACCAGAAATTTCTGCATCATCGCCCATATTGATCACGGAAAATCCACACTCGCCGACCGGCTTATTGAAATGACCGGTCTTATTCCCGAACGGGAAATGAGCGAGCAGATTCTCGACAATATGGATCTCGAACGTGAGCGAGGCATTACCATCAAGCTGCAGGCGGTGCGGCTGATTTATAAAGCCGGTGACGGCAAAGAGTACGAGCTCAATCTCATAGATACTCCCGGCCATGTGGATTTTACCTACGAGGTATCGCGCTCATTGGCGGCCTGCGAAGGCGCGCTTTTGATAGTCGATGCCACGCAGGGCATACAGGCGCAGACTTTGGCCAATCTTTATTTGGCACTGGACAACGACTTGGAGATCGTGCCCGTCATCAACAAAATCGATCTGCCCAGCGCCGACGCCGATCGCGTGGTCAACGAGATAGAGGATTTTATCGGCCTGCCGGCGGCGGATGCTCCGCGTATATCGGCCAAAGAAGGCCTGAATATCGATCAGGTGCTTGAGGCCATTGTGGCTCGCATACCGCCGCCTGCCGACAATGATGACCTGCCGCTGCGGGCGCTTATTTTTGACAGCTATTACGACTCTTACCGCGGCGTTATCGCTTCGGTGCGGATAAAGGACGGCATGATAAAAGCCGGCGACAGAATCAAACTGATGGCTACCGGTAAGGTATTCGAGGTAGAGGAGGTCGGCGTGTTTGCCGACGGACTCAAACCGGTCGGTAAACTGGTATCCGGCGATGTGGGCTATTTTACCGCTTCGATAAAGGTAGTAGGCGATACACGCGTCGGCGATACCGTCACGCTTGCATCGCGCCCCGCTGCCGAACCTTTGCCTGGCTATAAAAAGATTAACCCCATGGTGTTCTGCGGCATTTATCCTGCGGA
>CAZIQU010000011.1:0-1117 GCA_964541445.1 uncultured Lachnospiraceae bacterium
CCCGCGCAGTCTTTGCACATATTGCCGTCCGCGAGCTTAAAGTTGCCCAGAAATTTGATCGGGCTGCCGCAAAGATCGCATATTTTTTTGTCGAAAAGACCCATGTATGCCTCCTATATGGAAATCATGATATTATTTTACACTTTTTGCCGACACTTTGCTACCCTTTTTTTATATCTGCACTCCACCATGCGATTTCAACACGATCAACGATAATTGAGTAAGTACTGCATAAATACCGTATTGATAAATGTAATTTATATACAGGGGCGGCTACCGATTCGGCGACTATGTAAAAACAGGCGGCCTTTTTACTCTTTTAGCTTACCTGCTTACCATAGTGCTTGTACCCCTGATCTTTACCCTTTAAGTATGAACAAGCCGAACGCCGCCCCTTAAAACAGAGGGCGGCGTTCGGCTTCAACTGCAGCAACACGCTTCATTTAAAAATATTCAATATTTATCAGTATCTGGAACTGGTTGTTTCCCGAGCTGTAATTGAAGGTAACAGGCGCGAAACCGATCTCCGTACCGGCGTCATCCGTCAGATAAACCTGCGCAAAGCCATATTCCCCCGGCGCAGCTTCACCGTTTAAGACCGCTTTAAAAGTATCGGCATCCGGCAAAAGCAGCGCTGCCTTCAGTTTTGTGAAATCATCATCGCTTATGGACGGGAAAACGCCGCGCAGACAACAATCCATAAATTCATAAAGCATCTCCGGGCTTATCCCCAAAGAAGAATAACTATCTTCGTCGGTTATGTAATAGTCCGCATACGGCAGTCCCGCGGCCATTGAGAGCAGTCTGCCATTCTCGTCAAAAGTTATTATTGCCAAGGTTATCGGGTCGGCGTAGTAGTTCGCGTCCGACTGATTTACATATACCCGATAGGTAGTTTTGTTGTCCTCGGTTTTTTCGGTGATATAATGTACGCTTTGGTTCGCATACGATACTATCGAATTGTAAAAATCGTCGCTTGTGCCGATCTTCTCATTCAGCACCAATACATCATCTTCGGCCGTTCCGCCGCCGTTATCGGTATTGCCGCCGTCACCTGTGGCATCGTCGGTTTTTTTACCGCAGGCGCCCAAAGAAAAAACAAGCATTACAATAAGCA
>CAZIQU010000011.1:1215-3233 GCA_964541445.1 uncultured Lachnospiraceae bacterium
GAATTACCCACCGACACAGGTCAGTTTTCTGCCAATATCAATTTTACATCATTTTATTACATCGTTTTCTTCGTGTAAATATAACCGGGTAAGCGATGCGCGTGAAACAGTATTCGTTTTGCGGTATATATTGGCAGCATGGCGGTAAAGCACCCGCTCCGAAATGAAAAGCTCCGCCGCTATCTGCTTCATATCGCCGTCCTCCTCCGTAAGCTTGAGCAGCACCTCACGCTCACGCTCCGTAAGCAGGTATTTTTTGCTGAACTGCCCGGCGTCACAAGAGTGCGGCTCGGGCTGCGCACCGGCAGCGGCCTCCCGCTTATCAGTAAGGCAGATAAGCGCCACCGCCACGGTAAGAATACAGGTAAAAACGATCGGTGCGTAAGGCGAGGCAGCAAAAACAACGGCGGCGGCATCAGCGACCGCCGCGCACACGAGCGAGTGAATGATTCTGCCGGCGCCGGCGAAAAGCGCGGGAAACGATGTTGAACCGGCGAGCCTGACAAAGGAAAGCGTGATGAAGATAATATAAAACCCGGCGTAAAAATAAAACACGGCCAGACTGAACATATAGGTAGCGGGAGCTATAAGAAAAACCGTACCAAGGGTGGAAATGAGCATGGCGCATGCTGTGAATATGCTTAAATATCTGCCGCCCGCCATATCGGCGGCAAAACCTGCGATCAGGGCAGCGCCGGCGTAGATCAGACGGGGATATGCGTATAAGGGCAGCATCGCATCATTATACAGCGAGGTGACGATACCGTCATTTACCGCTACAATCACGGCCATTACCGCACCGGCCGCACCGGCCGTAAGCAGTGCGCGCCGAATGTTTTTACCGACAGAACGCGGTTTATATTCTTCTTTTTCGAAGGTTTTCGGCACAGGGGCCGAGCTCAAAATGGCAATGATAAGGCACACCGAAAAAAACGCAGCGGCGGAAACAATACCGGCAGCGGCAGATGATGCGGCGGCGGTTTTTTGTATAAGCATCTGCAGCAGCGTGGAAAGAAAAACAGAGACGCCGATAAGCTTGCCGCAGTACTTTGACTGCGAAACTTTTTCCGCAAGCAAAAGATGGATACCGCCGCCCGCGTAGCCGAGGCCGAGTGATGCCGCGCACCTTAAAGCGGCGAAAGCCCTCAGCGTGAGGCCGTCTATATAAAAGCCGGAAATTCCCGCGAAAAACAGTCCGCACGGGATAACAAACGACAGCAGCCGATGATCTTTACACGCGGCCTTTCTTTGCAGCACAGCAAATAAAAGGTAGCCGCAGGCAATGAAAAAGCTGGCGGCGCAGTACAGCGCGGTCACCTTGCTGCCGCTGACATAAACGCCGGATAAGTAATTAAAATTCATCTCGGCATATATGAGTACGAAAATATAGAGCGTATAGCAAATACCTAAGGCAACTCCGGTAACGGGTAAAGATTTTTTGCTTGCTTGCATAATGTTTTTTCTTCCGAAAAGAATAAAAATACCGATCATTCGACGCGCCGACACCCCGGCAGAAGCTCAAAGCTCTGCCGCCGCGGCTCACAACTGCCAGCTGTTGAGATATTTCTCCTGCTCAGGTGTCAGTTTATCTATGGCCAGCCCCCAAAAGGCCAGCTTCATGGCCGCGACTTTATTATCTATCGCCTCAGGCACAGGCAGCACCATGCTCATCTTTGCCTCATGGCGATGATCGGCCAGCCAACGGGCGGAAAGTGCCTGAATAGCGAAGCTCATATCCATTATTTCCGCGGGGTGACCGTCGCCGCAGGCCAAATTAACCAAACGGCCCTCGCCGAGCACGTTGAGCACTCTGCCATCGGCCATTTTGTAGCCGACTATGTTCTCGCGCTGCTCAAACGCTTCAACAGCCTCGCCGCGCAGAGCTTTCATATCTACCTCACAATCGAAATGGCCGGCGTTGCACAAGATCACGCCGCTCTTCATCACGGCAAAATGCTCTGAGGTTATCACCTTTTCATTGCCGGTGACGGTAACGAAAATATCGCCGAGCGCCGCGG
>CAZIQU010000011.1:3243-13844 GCA_964541445.1 uncultured Lachnospiraceae bacterium
GCTTCCATCGCCTTAATCGGATCGATCTCGGTGACGATCACCTGAGCGCCTAAACCTTTGGCGCGCATGGCCACGCCCTTGCCGCACCAGCCGTAACCGGCGACTACCGCCTGTTTGCCGGCAACGATCAGATTCGTCGTGCGGTTTATGCCGTTCCAAACGCTTTGCCCGGTACCGTAGCGGTTATCAAAAAGATACTTGCAGCGGGCGTCGTTTACCTTGACCATCGGGAAACGCAGCGCGCCGTCACGCGCCATCGCCGTCAGTCTTATCAAGCCGGTGGTGGTCTCTTCGCAGCCGCCGATGACCTTATTGAGGTACTGCGGATAATCATTGTGGATGCGATTGACGAGATCACCGCCGTCGTCGATGATAATATCCGGGCCGGGCGCCAGCACACAGTTTAAATGCCGATCATATTCTTCCGGTGTCGCCGCGTGCAGCGCAAACACCTTAAGCCCGCGCGCAGCCAGCGCGGCTGCCACATCGTCCTGCGTAGACAGCGGATTGCTGCCGGTAACATACATATCGGCGCCGCCGGCGGCCATCACCTCGCAAAGATAAGCCGTTTTCGCCTCCAAATGCACGGAAAGCGCTACCTTAAGCCCGGCGAAAGGCCTGTCGGCGGTAAATTCTTTTTCCACACTGTTGAGCAGCGGCATATTCTGTTTCACCCAATCGATCTTGCGGCGGCCGGACGGCGCCAGCGAAATGTCGCGTATTATGCAGGCGTTATCGGTCGAGCCCGAGCCTGCGGCTGACTGCATTGACTTCATTATATATTTCCTCCTCATCGACGGTAACGAGCTTTCCGCCTGAAACCGTTATTTCTCCGTTTACTATCACGGTTTCGACTTCCGAACCGTTGGCACTGTAACACAGTGACGATTTTATATCATTATGCGGGCAGAATTCCGGTCTGTCCGTATCGAGCAAAACGAGATCTGCCAGCCTGCCCGCAGCGATTTCACCGGCATTTATACCAAGTGCCGCGGCGGCGTTTACCGTAGCCATTTTGATCGCGTCAACGGCTGTCACTGCCTGCGGATCGCCGCTTACGCCTTTATGTATCAGCGCCGCCACGTTCATCTCCCTGATCATATTCAAAGAGTTGTTGCTGGCACAGCCGTCGGTGCCCAAAGCGACATTCACACCGGCCGCCATCATTTTCGTGACCGGCGCGATACCGTTGGCCAGCTTGAGATTGCTTACCGGGTTATGCGCCACGCTGACGCCGCGTTCCGCCAGCAGCGCTATATCAGCGTCATCAACATGTACACAGTGAGCCGCCAAAACAGGTACGGAAAGCATGCCGATGCTGTCGAGATAAAATACCGGCGAAAGCCCGTGCTGCGCCCGGCAATCGGCCACCTCACCGGCAGTTTCACTCAAATGAATGTTTATACCGATGCCGCGGGCAGCCGCTTCTTCGACGCAAATACGCAGCAGCTTATCGTCGCAGGTATAAACAGAATGCGGGGCGATCATAAATGTCAGTCGGTCAGTCCCGGAAAAGCGCTCCATCTCACGCACCGCCTCGTTCAGCCGGCGGTGGCCGCCCTCATCGTCTCCGCCGGACAGCCCCCGCGATACAACCGCGCGCATACCGGTTCTGACGACGGCCTCGCAGACGGTATTTTCAAACATGTGCATATCGCAAAAAGTTGTAGTGCCTGTCTTCATCATTTCGCAGGCGGCCAAAAGCGTTGCTGCACGGCCGTCGGCAGGCTGCATAATATCTTCCTTGGGCATAATGCGGTCAAAGAGCCATTCGTTGAATTGCAGATCATCGGCATAATTACGGAAGATCGTCATATACGAATGTGTGTGAGTGTTGATCAGCCCGGGAATAAGCAGACGTTTGCCGCCGCCGAGTATTTTATCGGGATGGAACCCGTCGGGTATATCGCCCACACGAACGATCATGGTGCCGTCCACGGCGACATTCGTCCTCTTTACGGTAAACGTACCGTTTTGATACAGAAGCGCATCGGTATCTTTGATAAGCAGTTTCAATAAATATATACCACCCTAAAGTAAAATTTCAGCTGAAAAGCAGGCTGATAAATTCCGCGGTGTTCAGCCCCGATATCAGACCGTCAAACCCTTTTCCGCCGCCCAGCGACGCCAGGCGGGCAGCCACGGCGGACTCGCTGTACTCGCAGCCGCTCAGAGTATCTTCCGCTTCGCGCACATCGCCGTCGGCAAAGTAATCGCCGGTGATACTGATGAGCTCTATACGGTTGTTCTTCACATTAAACTCCGCGCTTATCAGCCCGGCGGGAAACTTTCTTTTTTTAACGACAGAAAAAGGTACGCGTGATCCGAAATTATATTCCGCGCGGGAAAACTTTTCCGCCGCCAGTTTTTCCACTGCGGCTGTATCCGCGGCGGTAAGCGTATATTCGCCGCCGCCGTCATCACGGCAAAATTCTTTGATAAGCGCGTCGCGCAGCTTCTCCACGGTGAAACCGGCCGGCAGCATATCTTTGAGGTTAACTACCCGGCTGCGGACGCTGTCGACCGCCTTGTCGGAAAATTTTTCGCTGTCAACGCTCAGCGCCTCCGTCATCGCGGCGATGTCGACATCAAACATGAGCGTACCGTGATGCAGTATCTTTGAAGCATTGCGATATTCGGCATTGCCGGAAAATTTACGGCCGCCGGCCAGAAGATCGTTTCTGCCGGAGAGCTCGCATGGGCAGCCCAAATCATTCAGCGCCTTTATCACCGGCCGGGTATAGCGGGCGAAATCTATGCCGTCATTACCGCGGCGATCAAGCACAAAAGAAAAATTGAGGTTGCCGCCGTCGTGATATACGGCGCCGCCGCCGGAAAGCCGACGCGCAACGATTATCCCGCAGTCCTTAATATAACCGTAATTGATCTCACGGTAGGTATTCTGATGGCTGCCGATTATCACCGACGGTCTGTGTATGTAAAAAAAGAAATAACCGCCGGAGAATTTGCCGTTTTCCAGCAGATACTGCTCAAAGGCCATATTGAAGTAGGGAATATCCCAATCGGTCTTGATATATTTCATGATAAAAGTATAATACAAACCGACCCTATTAAGGCCACGGTATGATAAAATATTGTTCGTAATTTTTTAATAAAGGAAAATAATAATGGCATTTGATATCAAAAAAGCATTATGCCGCGAATTCGGCAGACAGCAGACGCAGATAGACAATATCGTAGCGCTGATCGATGAAGGAAATACCATACCTTTCATCGCCCGATACCGCAAGGAGATGACCGGTTCTACCGACGACCAGACTCTGCGGGAAATATATGACAGGCTTACATACCTGCGCAATCTGGAATCGCGCAAGGATGAAGTAAAAAAATCCGTTGAAGAACAGGGCAAGCTTACCGAAGAGTTGTGCGCCGCCATAGAAGAAGCGGCGACACTGGCCGAAGTTGAGGATATATATCGCCCTTATAAGCCGAAGCGCAAAACGAGAGCCTCGGTCGCCAGAGAAAAAGGCCTGCAGCCGCTGGCCGATATAATATACGCGCAGCAGCTGCAGCAGGGAGACATATACGAAACGGCCGCCGCTTACATAGATGCCGAAAAAGGCGTCGGCGACGCCGAGGCGGCGCTGGCCGGGGCCGCCGACATTATCGCCGAGGATATTGCCGATGAGGCCGTTATCCGCAAACAGCTTAAAGCCTGCATAACCGCGAAAGGCCTGATAATCAGCGCTGCGGTTAAAGATGAAGACAGCGTCTACCGTATGTATTATGATTACAGCGAGCCGGTGAAAAGCATACAGAGCCACCGGGTGCTGGCGCTGAACCGCGGCGAAAAAGAAGGCTTCCTGAAGGTATCGCTTTCCGTAGACAAGATAGAAGCTCTCAGCCTTATATTTAAAAATGTGATGAAGAGCAAGAGCATATTCACGTCACTGCTTTCGTCCACCTGTGAGGACAGCTATTCGCGCCTTATCTTCCCTTCACTGGAGCGTGAGATCAGAAACGCGCTCACCGATGCGGCCAACGAACAAAGCATAAAAACATTCTCGCTCAATCTAAAACCGCTTCTGATGCAGCCGCCGGTAAAGAACCGGGTGACTTTGGGCTTCGACCCTGCCTACCGTACCGGCTGCAAGATCGCCGTAGTGGACGGTACCGGAAAGGTATTGGCGACCGATGTCATCTACCCTACCCCGCCGCACAATAAAGTCGCGGCGGCCAAAGAAAAGCTGACGGCGCTGATTGAAAAGCACCATGTGGATGTTATCGCTATCGGCAACGGCACAGCCAGCCACGAAAGTGAGGAATTTGTGGCCGAGCTGATCAAGGGCACGCCTCTGAGCTATATGGTTGTGAGTGAGGCCGGTGCCAGCGTCTATTCGGCTTCCAAGCTGGCAGCCGCTGAATTCCCCGATTACGATGTTTCGCTGCGCAGCGCCGTATCAATAGCGCGCCGCCTGCAGGATCCGCTGGCTGAGCTGGTGAAGATTGACCCCAAATCCATCGGCGTCGGGCAGTACCAGCACGATATGCCCCAGGCCCGCCTGACAGAGGCGCTTGACGGCGTTGTTGAGGAATGTGTAAACGCGGTCGGCGTTGATCTCAACACCGCCTCGCCCTCGCTGCTTGCCAAGGTATCCGGCATGGGCGCCGCTGTCGCGAAAAATGTACTGAAATTCCGCGAGGATAACGGCATATTCACCAGCCGCTCCGGCTTGCTCAAGGTGCCCAAACTAGGCAAGAGCACATTTGAACAATGCGCGGGATTTCTGCGTGTGCCCGAAAGCGAAAACGTATTGGACAACACCGGTGTGCACCCGGAAAGCTACGCCGCCGCCGCGAAGCTGCTCAGCCTGTGCGGCTATAACCTTGACGACGTGAAAAATAACGGCATAACCGATCTGCCCGCTAAAGTAAAAGCGGCGGGCGCCGCCCGACTGGCGCAGGAATGCGGCGTCGGCCTGCCGACGCTTAATGACATCGTACGGGAGCTGATAAAGCCGGGGCGCGATATCCGCGATGAACTGCCGAAACCGCTGCTCAGGCACGACATCATGAGCATTGAGGATCTTCATGAAGGCATGGAGCTTACCGGCACGGTGCGAAATGTTGTCGATTTCGGCGCCTTTGTCGATATAGGCGTACATCAGGACGGGCTGGTGCATATTTCAAAGCTGGCCGATCGCTTTATAAGACACCCTTCCGAAGTAGTAAAGACCGGCGATATCGTCACGGTATGGGTAGACGGCGTCGATACCGAAAAAAAGAAAATATCGCTGCGTATGACAAACAAAAACAGCTGAGCTGATACAGCAGCTTAAACATATCCGGCAAAATACGCCGGATATGTTTTATAAAAAGCTATTTTGTAATATAATTTACACGATATAAATTTCCGCCCGACGAAAGGAAATTATGAAACAGCTACTGCCTTATGTTTATACGGTGCTTTTGGGTTATTGCTTCGGTACGCTCCATCCGGCCTACTTGCTGGGCAAAATATTCCGCCACAAGGACGTTCGTGAATACGGCAGCAATAATTCCGGCGCCTCCAACGCGACTATTGTTTTCGGGCTCAAATACGGGGCCGTCACCGTCATACTTGATATGCTGAAGGGAATTATCGCGGCGCTGATCGCCCGAAGATACATAAACAGTGATTTTATTTTTATATATCTTATCTGCGGCAGCGTTATTTTAGGACATATGTATCCGTTTTACATGAAATTTCGCGGCGGCAAAGGTCTGGCCTGCCTGCTGGGCATGAGCCTGGTGATAAACTGGAAGCTTTTTATCGGTCTGATAATACTATTGGCCGCTGTTTCCTTTATAACCGACTACATTGTGATCGGCACCGCCGCCGTAACACTTGTCTTCAATATTTACACCGCCGTCATCTTCGGTGTGTTCTCATGGGAATTCGCCATTTCCGCGGCAATCGGTCTGCTTATCATCTACAAACACAGAATGAACTATAAGCATATAAAAGAAAAAACAGAGACGCGCATATCCTCGTTGTTTGCCAAAAAAGCTTGAGCGCGCGGCCGCCTGTACCGGTATTTACCGGGAAATATTCCCGCCGAACAGCGGTTTTAATCCGCTTTGCCCCTGCGGCAATAAATATATGCAAAAAACAAAGGGCTCTCCGATGCGGAGAGCCTTTGCCTTTATCAGCCTAGAGGAGGTTTTTGAATTTACATTAAAGCCATAATAGCCTATTCTCTTATGTTTGTCAAGTAAAAATGCCTTTTAAATTAATTTTTTTAGTAAATATTGTCATCTTGCCGATTTATCAAAATAAAAACAGTCAATCAGCTAATACACATATTTTTTATCCGGGCAAAGTAACGGTAAATACCGTTCCGTCATTATCGCTGGCCGCCGTAATCTTTCCCTTATGCGCCTCCGCAATGCTTTTCGCGATAGCCAACCCCAAACCGTAACCGCCGGCCTCTCTCGTGCGCGCGAAATCGCTGCGGTAAAACCGCTCAAAAATACGTTCGCGCTCCTCCGGGGGAATGAAGCTGCCGGTGTTGCTTACTTTAATTACGGTTTTTCCGCCGTCGCGCCGCGCGGTCAGTCCGACCGTACCGCCGACATTGCAGTATTTGCAGGCGTTATCCAGAAGAATGCGCACCATCTGCTTTATATGTGACGGGCTGGCGTTTATACAAAGATTTTTGCCCACATCGGCCTTCAATTCGATGTTCTTTTCAAAGGCAACAGCCTCAAAAGACAGTGCCGCTGATTCCAGCACATCGGATACATTCACACTGCCGGTGATCATTTTTTCCCGCCCGGCATCGCTTTTCGCCAGATAAAGCATACTGTCGACCAGTTCTTTCATGCGCAAAGCTTCGTCGCGGGTATTTATCAGCCATTTTTTCTGCTTTTTAACGCTGTCTTCCTCATGCGTAAGCACAATATCTGTATCCGCCAAAATCACGGTCAGCGGTGTTTTTAATTCATGCGACGCGTCCGCCACAAACTGCCGCTGCCGGTTCCACGCGGTTTCCACCGGTTTTACGGCAATATTCGACAGGAACAGGCTTATCAGAAAGAAGGCAGCCAGTCCGCCGATACCCACTGCCAGCGAAAGACCTATGAGGTTATCCATTATGGCCTTTTCCCCGGTTCTGTCGGCTATGGCTATTTTTATTCCTTCTTCGGTGACTCTGTATATATAACGCACATTATATTTTTTTATCACCCCGGAAGCCTCGCCGCGGTCACAGACGATATCGATGATATCGGCAAAGGCGGTCGCCTCAATACTGGCGTTATTATCGGTAAGACGCAGCACGTTGCGCTCGCCGTCGATCGTCACCACCACATAAGATATATTGCCGCTCATCTGACCGCTTCCGGGGCCCAGGCCTATTTCGGTTTTCCCGCCGGGCTGGTCTTTAATATTTAATGCGTGGGAAAGCACGCTGTAGCTTTCCTGCTCGAGCCTTGAGTAGGTAGTAAACAGCAGTGAGGCAAAAACGATAGCCAGCACCAGAAATACCAGCAGCATGTTTACAAAAATGAATTTACGCCTGAGAGTTTTGATCATCGCCGCTCTCCAGTCGGTATCCCACTTTACGGATAGTATTTATATTGACATTGCTGCCCAAAAAGTAAAACTTTTTTCGCAAAAAAGATATATAGGCTTCCACATTATTGTCTTCGGCCTCGCTGTCGGCACCCCATACCTTATTGATAAGCGTTTCTTTGGTCGTAACTGTGCCGGCATTGGCCATAAGTATCTTCAGCACCTCAAATTCCTTATAGCCGAGATGCACGCTTTTGCTGTGACAGAATAGATCGTAGGAGGCGAGTTGCAGCGTCAGATCGCCGAAGGTAAGCTTTTCAAAGGTGACATCGCCCTGCCTGCGGGAAAGCGCCCGCAATCTGGCCAGCAGCTCCGAAGAGGCGAAGGGCTTTGTCATATAATCATCGGCGCCGCAGTCAAGCCCGGTGATCTTGTCATCGGTCTCGTCCTTGGCCGTAAGCATTATCACGGGAGTGGCGTTGTGCTCGCGGCGCAGCTTTTTTACCACCTCAAAGCCGGACATCTTCGGCAGCATCACATCGAGAACGATCACGTCGTAATTGCCGAGCCGGGCGTAATCATAGCCGTCCTCACCGTCGTAAACCACATCGCAAAGGTATTTTTCTTCCTTCATGATCTCGCCGAGAGCCTCGGCAAGCCTTTTTTCATCTTCCACTATCAAAACATTCATCAACCGTCACCTCCGAACTGTACGGTATTTCCAGTATACCCCCGCGATCGGGCGCTGTAAACACTTATGTACTACGGAAAATGTAATATTAAAGCCTGAAAATAGTCTGAAAATGTTTTTTCAGCCAAATTTAAGAGAATAAGGGTAAGCTGTGCTCAGTCATAAAAAACGGAGGAAAACAAAGTGGAAAATATGACCGCCGAAAAATATGTATCGGTATTCGAAAGAAAAGAAACGAAATACGTGCTCACACGCCGGGAACTCGATTATTTTCTGAAGGCGCTGTCTGATAAAATAACGCCTGACGCCTACGGACATCAGGAAATATACAATATATATTATGACACCCGCAGCTTCGCCATGGTGAGAAACTCGATCGAGAAGCCGCAGTTCCGCGAAAAACTCAGGCTGCGTTCCTACGGAGCGCCGAGTGCGTGCTCAACATCATTTTTAGAAATGAAACGCAAGGCGGGCAAAACGGTATACAAACGAAGGGTCTCGCTGCCGTGGAACGAGGCGGTTCACTATATGCAGAAGGGTGTACGCCCCGCGAACATTTCCGCGGCCGATAAACAGATATACGATGAGCTGGACTATTTCCGCGATCGGTACAGACCTGTCCCCATGATGTATCTTAAGTATGCGCGTACAGCCTATGCGGGCGTAAACGGCAATGATGATCTGCGCATAACGGTAGACAGCGATATAATGTACTCTGCCGGCGCCGAGATGCTGCGAAACGCCGAAGCCGGCAAGAGGCTTCTCCCTGCGGATACATTTGTAGTGGAGATAAAAACGCTTAAGGCTTTGCCTGTTTGGCTGGTGCGTGTCATATCACAGATAAAGAAATATCCGTCCGGCTTTTCCAAATACGGACTTTGCTATCAGGATATGCTGAATAAAAAACGTGATCTGCCGGAGAAAACCACGGCGGAACGAAAGGAGAAAAAAAGTGCTTGACAGTGTTTTATCGTTATATTCGTCAGCCGCTACGCTGACGATAAGGGAAATGGCCGTATGCACGGCCGCGGCCATAGTGCTGGGGCTGCTCTGCGCCATGGTTTATATGTATAAGAACACCTACACCAAAAGCTTTGTGATGACCCTGGCGCTGATGCCGCTGATAGTGCAGGTAATAATAATGATGGTAAACGGCAATATCGGCACCGGCGTAGCCGTGGCCGGGGCTTTCAGCCTGGTAAGGTTTCGTTCGGCGCCGGGTACGGCCAGAGAGATCGCCGGTATTTTTCTGGCAATGACTCTGGGACTGGCCTGCGGCATGGGCTATATCGGCGTAGCAGTGCTGCTGTTAATCGTCGCTGCGGCGTTGACTATGCTGATGTGCGCCGTCAAATTCGGCGAAGGGGCCGAAAATGAAAGGGACCTGCGTATAACTATCCCCGAGGATCTTGATTTTACCGGGTTATTCGACGATCTGATGAAAGAATACACCGATGAAAGCCGCATGCTGAAGGTAAAAACAACCAATATGGGCAGCATGTACGAGCTGAACTACCGCATAAAGCTGAAAAAGAGTGTAAATGAAAAGAAATTTATCGACAGTATCCGCTGCCGTAATGCCAACCTGACTGTGATATGCGGGCGGGTACCGGATAAAAAAGAAGAATTATAGATCAAGAGAAAGTGTGGCAAAAATGAATAAAAAAAGATTTTCTATACTTGTAGTTTTGTTGATAACGCTGCTGGCTGTAAAGCTTTTCGCCGGCTGCACCGCCGCTTCGGGCACTTCCGAAAGCGGCACGGAAAGCACCGACAACAGTTACGTCGCGGAGACAGACGGCGTTTACGGCTATACCGACTGCGATCTTGACGCTTCGTATGACGCATCGTCGGCTGTTTTGATTGAGCTCAGCGGCGACAGCGCAGCGATAACAGGCAGCGGCGCGAATGCCTCCGGCTCGACCGTAACGATAACCGCCGCAGGAACATACATCGTTTCCGGCACGCTTACCGACGGACAGCTTGTCGTGGAAACAGATAAGGAATCGAAGGTACAGATCGTTTTCAACGGCGTTGATATCACCTGCTCGACGAACGCGCCGGTCTGTATCAAACAGGCCGATAAGGTATTCATCACACTGGCGGAAGGCACGGAAAACACTCTGACTGACGGAAGCGCCTATGTGCTGGCGGCGGGTGAAGATGAGCCTGACGCAGCACTTTACTCGAAGGAGGACCTGACGATAAACGGCAGCGGCGCGCTCACGGTGAACGGCAATTATAATCACGGCATACACTGTAAGGACAGCTTAGTGATAACCGGCGGAAATATCACCGTAAACGCGGTCAACGACGGCATCAAGGGCAAGGACCTTGTCGCCGTGACCGGTGCGGAAATAACGATAAACGCTTCCGGCGACGGCATACAAAGCA
>CAZIQU010000012.1:0-7989 GCA_964541445.1 uncultured Lachnospiraceae bacterium
CTACGGTACAGGGGCGCGCGCCGCGCTGCAGACCGCGGCTTTGGGGTATATAGAGCCGGCCGGCATGGCGCTGATAGGCTGTGATATTAATCTGACCGATAAAATAGAATATAATATACTCAATTATTCTGACGATATGGAGCTTGCTTGGGTAAAACAGATAAAGGAAGAAGCTTTTACATTCCCGATAGCGCTTATATACTCTTCGCTTGACCGGAAATCGACATATAAGGATAATGAAGCGTTGAGCGAGCTTATCTTTGCCGATACGGCCCAAACCCGTGCCGAGCAGAATGTAAGATTGATCGAGGCGGGCATGCTGCCGCATTTTCTGCTTACTTCTTCCGGCGTTGTCGCCAATGAAGCAGCGGCTTTCATCGCCGAAAACGACGGAACCGAATATACGGCGCAGCCCCTTCTGTCCCTGAGGACACCGGCGATGGCACTGGCTTTTTTCCTGTTTGCCTGCGCGCTGATGATAACAGGCATATATATGTATAAAAAATACGGCGCGCCGAAAAATCAAAATGCCGGTATGCCAAAACGTTTTTATACTATAAAATTACTCATGTGGCTGCCTGCGCTGTTGCTGATCGTGATAATGGCTTTGGCTCTGTACTCGCTGCCGATACCGTTTCCGTACAGCGATATAATACCATTCTTGACCGTGGCCGCTTACGGCATCGCCATGCTTTTCATGTATAAATTTACCACCTTCGGTGAAAACATGGGTAAACGTTTTTTCACCAAGGACACGTACAACAATGTCGCCGGCGGCCTTAGAGTGATGCTGACCTTAGTATTATTCATAGCGGTCTGTTCCCTCAGCGGCATGCGCTCGGTATTTTCCTTCCGCTCCAACTGGCTGTGGATCTTGCTTTATACGGCAATGCTCTGGCCGATATTTTTCATAGATGAAAAGGAGCGTAAGCTTACCGTACGCACCACACGCGAGAATCTGACGGTAAGAAGCATCAATTACGCGGGTCTGGCCATCGCTTTTTTGGTCCAACTGATATTGGGCATGTACAATTCAGCTTTTATAACTCTAATAGAAGCGGCGGGGCTGCTCTTTATATATTCAGCGGAGAAGATACTCTTTGCACTGAGAAGCCCCACCAAGCTCAACGCCTTCATAAAGGCTTTTGTTTTTCAGCTGCTTATATTCGCGCAGTCACCTATTTTTAACGGAAAATAAAGATAAACCGCGGCGCTTCCTTACAGGGTAAGCGCCGCGGCTTATTCATTCGGCTGATTGTACTTTTTTTATTCTTCCGCGATTTCCGCATCGGAATTTTTCCTGACGCTGGCTATGCCGTTTTCGCAGCCTGATTTAGCCTTATAGCCTTCAGAGGCCAGAATGGGCTCACCGTTTTTAGCCTTAAGGCGGAAACGAAATTCGCCTTTTTTATCGGTAAATATCTCAAAAACAGGGTTTTTCTCGTTTTTGTAGCCCTCTACGGTCTGATCTTCGATATTGGCTATGGGAGCATTCTTTTTCACACTCTCTATGCCGTTTTTACAGGCGTCCTTGCCGGTATATTCTTCCGAAACACCTATAATCTCACCGTTGCCCGCCTTCAGGCTGAAGACGAAACCGTTTTTGGATTCTTTAATGACATATTTTCCCATGCAGATCACCTCACACTTTTTATCTTTGAAAATACTATACAATATTTTTTTTTAAATGTCAAATTATGTTTCCGCAGACACTATGTGATAATATAGTACGGTAAAAGGATTGCTTTGCAGACGGCGCCTTAATAAAAGGTAAAAGCGTATTGCACGCTGACATTTTTATCCGGCGTTTGGCTGCGTGAGCATGTTTAGGTTTCGTGCAGAAAAATATAACATAAATATACTTTGATTATGCCGTTTGCCGGCGGCATGAAGAGAACATACGGCTGAACCAAGCGGAGGAAGCATGAGCGAAATATTTGTCAAGCATTACAAAAAAGAAAAACGCGAAACCGTATCGAGAATGATGGCTGAGGCCGGCAAAGATTTTCGCGATAAAATCATGTCGCAAATCGACACGATGCCTCAGAATGCTTTTTATCTTGACGATGCCGGCAAATGTATCGGCGCCGGCGTGCATTTGGCGGTGCGCGGCAGACAGGCTGCCACTTTCAACATGTATGTAAAAGAAGCTTACCGGCATCACGGCTGCGGCTCGCAGCTTTTGCAGACGATATTGGTGGGGATAAAGAGCAATGAAGCTGAGATCGCCATGTGCGAATTTCAGGTGGATGATTCAATAAAGCATTTTTTTGAAAAAAACGGATTTGAAAGCTGGTATCTTAATAAGAAGCTTGTCTACTGCGGTAAAAAGATACCGAAATATGACGGGGCCGGGTTTATCGCATACGACGATGTGTATTTTCAATCACTCATAAAGCTCGCAGAGGAGACCGACTTTGCCATGTACAAAAAGCGTGAGCTGGCGCCTTACCTGATGACTGATAACGAGCTGTGGCGTGAGGAGTTGGCCGAGGATAAAGAGAGTTACTTTTTGCGCTTTGACGGTGACGATATCATCGCCCTGGGCTTTGCCGGACACGGACGCATCGGCAGAACCATCGTTGCCGAGAAAGCCCGCGGCAGCGATACGGAAAAAGAGTTTACCGAATTTGCCCTGAACAAGCTGCATGCAGAGGGCTGCAAAGCGCCGGTGATCTGGCTGCCCGAATGCTATGAAGAAACGGTGGATATGCTTGAAGATATGGGGTTTGTCACCGAAAAAGTTCACCAGCTGATGAAAAAGGAGTTTTGAACATGCAGGCATATGAAAGACTTATCAAGTACACGGCGTTTCCCACCGCGTCGCATGAGGAAAATACACAGTGCCCAAGCAGCGCGGAGCAGCTGACTTTTGCGGCGGCTCTCGCCGATGAGATGCGCGGTATCGGCATAGAGAAGGTGCGGGTGGACGAAAACGGCTACGTTTACGGTGAAATACCGGCCAACTGCGATAAAGACATAAAGACCGTCGGCTTCATTGCCCACATGGACGTTGTGGAAGAAGTGCCCTACACCGATATAAAACCGCAGCTCGTAAAAGCTTACGACGGCGGCATGATAACGCTCAATAAAGAACTCGGCATCACTATGAGCCCGGAGGATTTCCCCGTACTGGTAAAATATATCGGCCACGATCTCGTCACGACAGACGGCACAACGCTTTTGGGAGCGGACGACAAGGCAGGCATAGCGGAGATTCTCACCTTCGCTGAAATGCTCATAAACGACAACAACACCGAGCACGGCAGGGTAGCTATTGCTTTTACCCCCGATGAGGAGATAGGCCGAGGCGCCGACAAGTTCGACATAGCCGGTTTCGGAGCCGACTTTGCCTATACGGCAGACGGCGATGAGTTCGGCGAAGTAACATACGAAAATTTCAACGCCGCGAGCGCCGACATCACGGTAAACGGCTTTTCCATACATCCCGGCGAGGCAAAGAACAAGATGAAAAACGCCCTGCGTATCGCCATGGAATTCGATTCAATGCTTCCTTATGCGGAGAAACCGGAATACACCGAGAAATATGAGGGTTTTTATCATCTGAACGATCTCAGCGGAACAGTCGAAAAAGCGCATATGCTTTATATTTTAAGAGACCACGACCTCGGCAAGCTGGAAGAGAAAAAAAAGACCGTAGAACGAGCCGCGGCTTTTCTGAATGAGCGTTACGGCGAAAATACCGTCGTTGTAAACCTCAAGGATGCGTACCGCAACATGGCGGCAAAGCTGGAGGGTCACCGCAATATCATAGAGATAGCCTACAACGCCGTGGTCAAGGCCGGAGGCGACGCCTTCAGCGAACCGATGCGCGGCGGCACTGACGGAGCCGTTCTTTCATACAAAGGGCTTATATGCCCCAATCTGGGCACGGCCAGCCACAACCATCACGGAAAATTCGAATTTGCCTCAGTGCAGGACATGGAACGCTGCGCTCAGTCTATGCTTTATATCACCTATGCAGTCGCCGAGCTTTAAACCTCAACTTCAGCGCCGTAAAATTACGGCGCTTATTTGTTTTTCGGCGGGTTATCCGGTTGACACGCCGAAACGCATAAAGTAAAATTATCAGAGAACGATCAAAGCAAAAAAGAGAGGTATATATACATGAAAAAGATATCGGCGATAATCGCCTGTTTGTTGCTGAGCCTGTCATTTTCCGCTTGCGGAGAGGCGAAGCTGCCTGACGGAATTACACAAGAAGATGTAACGGCCGCGGCCGAAGCTGTAATTGAAAATCTCAACGCCGGTAAATTTACCGAAATAGTAGATGCTACCCGCTACGATGTGCAGTCGCAGCTTTCGGCGGAAGTGCTGCAGCAGGTATACGATTCTTATGTGCAGCCGTTGGGCGCGTTTACGGAATTCGGCAAGACATCGATAAAGACCACAACGGATAATGCCAGTGAAGACGAGTATATCGTAGCGGTCATACAGGCAAAATATGCAAACGGCACAGTCACCTACACCGTGGCTCTCGATAACGACATGAAGATTGTGGGCTTCTATCTCAAATAAACTGTTAATAACGGAGGAAAAGATGAAATTAAATATCAAGCGTACTTTTCTCGTCGGCTTCGCCTTTATGTCCGTATGCACATTCTGGCAGGTATATGACAATGTTATACCGCTGATACTGAAAAATCATTTCGGCATCGGTGACACCGTCTCCGGAGCGATCATGGCCATAGATAATGTTCTCGGCCTTTTTATGCTGCCGCTTTTCGGCATATTATCAGACCGTGTGCATACGCCGCTGGGCAAACGTATGCCGTTTATTATCGTCGGTACGGCGGTTGCGGTGATTGCCATGAACCTTTTGCCGGTAGCCGACAACAGCAATAATTTTATTTTCTTTATGGCGGCGCTGTGCGTTACGCTGGTGGCCATGGCCACCTACCGTTCACCGGCAGTTGCACTTATGAGCGATGTGACCCCTAAGTGGAATCGTTCAAAGGCCAACGCCATCATAAACCTTATGGGCACTTTCGGCGGTATAATATCGCTGGTGCTGATGATGTTTCTCATAAAAGATGAGGGCCGTACCGATTACACGCTGCTGTACGCCATCGTCGGCACGATAATGACCGCAGCGGTTGTCGTTCTTTGCTGCAGCGTAAAAGAGAACAAGCTCGTAGCTGAACGCGAAGCGCTGGAACAACAGCAGGAGGGTGCATCAGGAGCGAAAGCGCCGGCGGAAGACAAGGTTACCGACAAAAAACTCGCGCCCGATGTAAGAAAAAGTCTGATACTGATTTTACTCTGCGTATTCTTCTTTTTCGTAGCTTATAATGCCGTCACGACTTCTTTTTCCAAATACAGCCAGAACTACCTGGGACAGAAGGGCGGCGGCTTCGCCGCCAATCTATTGGTAGCTACGGTAGCCGCAACTATCGCCTATATACCCATCGGTCAGATAGCCGGTAAAATAGGCCGCAAGAAGACCATTCTCGGCGGTCTTATCCTAATGACAGCGTCATTCGTCGCCGCTTCATTCTACACGAGCTTCCATTGGAGCATGACGGTGATACTCATGTTTATGGGTATCGGCTACGCGGCGGTAATAGTGAATACGCTGCCCATGGTAGTGGAGATGGCCCGCGGCAGCGATATCGGCAAATACACGGGAACATACTATACGTTTTCCATGTCGGCACAAATACTTACGCCGATATTATCCGGCTTTTTCCTTGAATATGTCGGCTACCGCACGCTTTTCCCGTATGCGGTAGTCGGACTGACCATTTCGTTTTTATGTATGCTTTTCGTCAAGCACGGCGACAGTCAGTTTGATACCGGCGGCGATAAGCTGGAAATTTACGATACTCAGGACTGATGTAAAATGACAGCTTTTATGATAATACTGACCATACTGTTTGTTTTGTTCATTTCGCTCATTCGCACGCAAAAAAGGCGCTGCGATGCCATGCCCGCCGACAGATACGCCCACCGCGGGCTGCACGGCGACGGCATAGCGGAAAACAGCATCAGCGCTTTTAAAGCAGCCGCCGAACGAAACTTGGCTGTGGAACTTGATATTCAGCTTACAGCCGACAAAAAACTGGTGGTGTTCCATGACACTAGCCTGAAAAGAGTGTGCGGTGCCGATACGACGGTAGCGGAACATACCTATGAGGAATTGCAGCAGTTCCGCCTGTGCGGCACGGAAGATACTATACCGCTGTTCGCCGATGTTCTGGCGATAATGAACGGTCTGCCGATAATCTGCGAAATAAAGGCGCAGGGCAGCGCGGCCGACACTGCGATATGCCCATACGCAGCGGAAGCTCTCGATGCCTACGGCGGCAGTATCTGTATGGAATCATTCTCCCCCTTCTATGTAAGATGGTTCCGCAAAAATCGGCCGGATACAATCCGCGGGCAGCTGGCGTGCAATTTCCGCGAAGATGCCGGAATGAACCTTATCGAGAAGCTGGCACTGAGAAATCTTCTCTTTAATATTTTAACGAGGCCCGATTTTATCGCCTACCGCTACACCGATGATTCGGTTGGGTTCAAGCTTTGCCGAGAGCTTTTCAATCCGATATGCATTGCCTGGACGACCAAGGGAGGCGCGGCGGAGGCCGAAGCGAAAAAGCAAGAACGATTTGACGCGGTAATATTTGAAAAGGACAGCGAAATCAATGCCGGAAATAACGATACGCAAAGCCGATGAAAACGATATTGCGGCTATACTTAAAATCATTGCTTCAGCCAAGGAATATCTAAAAGACTGCGGTGTCGATCAATGGCAGGACGATTACCCGCAGCGGATTCTTTTTGAGCGAGATATAGCGGCCGATCAGTTGTATGTTGCCGAAAAAAACGGCAGCACAGCCGGAGTGTGCGCTGTCGTATTCGGCGCGGAGCCTTCGTATGAAAAAATATATGAGGGCACATGGCAGAGCGACCTGCCGTACGTTACGCTGCACCGCTTTGCCGTCGGCAAAGATTTTCGGCGCATGGGCATCGGCGAGGCGCTGTTTGCCTTCGGTGAGAAAACGGGGCGCAGCAGGGGCGCCGGTTCACTGCGCGCCGATACCCATGAAGACAACGCCGCAATGCGCGCCCTAATGACGCACAGCGGGCTGACATACTGCGGTACAATATACATAGACGAATTAAAAAGAGCGGCCTACGAAAAGGTATTCGTTAATCAGCCGTTAAAAGATATCAATCAATAACTTCAGTCGGAGCGACATAATGAAAAAGATCGGTTTCAATAATGACTTATACCTGAAAATGCAGTCCGAGCAAATAAAAAAACGTATAGCGCAGTTCGGCGGCAAGCTCTATCTGGAATTCGGCGGCAAGCTTTTTGACGACTACCATGCCGCCAGAGTTCTGCCGGGTTTCCGCCCCGACAGCAAGATCACCATGCTGAAGGAGCTGAAGGACTGCGCTGAGATCGTGATGGCGATAAACGCCGATCATATCGAAAAAAGCAAAGTGCGCGGCGATTCGGGGATAACCTACGACGGCGAGGTGCTGCGGCTTATCGACGCGTTCCGCGGCAACGGTCTGTATGTAGGCAGCGTAGTCATAACGCAATACAACGGCCAGGCTTCAGCCGTCGCTTTTGAAAAAAAGCTCTGTTCGCTGGGAATAAAGACATACCGGCATTACATAATAGAAGGTTACCCCAACAATGTTCCGCTTATAGTAAGCGATGAAGGTTACGGCAGAAACGACTACATAAAAACCGAGCGTCCGCTGGTGGTCGTAACCGCGCCGGGCCCGGGCAGCGGCAAGATCGCCACCTGCCTTTCTCAGCTTTACAACGACAATAAAAACGGCGTAAAAGCCGGGTACGCCAAGTTTGAGACATTTCCGATATGGAACCTGCCCTTAAAGCACCCGGTAAATTTGGCTTACGAAGCCGCTACCGCCGATCTGGACGATGTTAATATGATCGACCCCTTTCATCTGGAGGCTTACGGTATCACCGCCGTCAATTACAACCGTGAT
>CAZIQU010000012.1:7999-13324 GCA_964541445.1 uncultured Lachnospiraceae bacterium
GGAGATATTTCCGGTAGTAAATGAAATACTGACCTCAATATTGGGCGAATCGCCTTACAAATCCCCTACCGATATGGGCGTAAATATGGCCGGCTACTGCATCATGGACGAAGACGCCGTAAAGGCCGCCGCCGATGATGAAATAATACGCCGCTACTATACGGCTCGCTGCAACCAGCGCCGTCAAGCCAACGAGGACGGCGAGGTCTACAAAAATGAGCTGATCATGAAACAGGCCAACCTGACTGCCGAAGACCGCCCGGTCATAAAAGCCGCTCTCGATAAGGAGGCGGCAACAGGCTCACCGGCCGCCGCCGTAATGACGGCTGACGGCACAGTTATCACCGGCAAAACCTCAAGCCTGCTGGGGTCGGCTTCCGCAATGCTGCTTAACGCGCTGAAATATTTAGGCAAGATACCCGATGATATCCATCTGATCTCGCCGGTCATCATCGAGCCGATACAAGATCTTAAGGTTAATCATCTGGGCAATTTCAACCCCAGACTGCATACCGATGAAGTGCTGATTGCTTTGGCAATCGGCGCGGCCACAAGCTCAACGGCTGAGCTGGCGATGAAACAGCTGCAAAAACTTGAGGGCTGTGAAATGCATTCGACGGTTATTCTGTCGTCGGTAGATGAGAATACACTGAAAAAACTGGGAATAAATATTACCTGTGAACCCATATATCAAACAAAAAAATTATTTCATGCCAAATAAGATCATCGGGAAAGGAAAAAACCGTGGATAAAGAAAATAAAGAAGAAACAATGAGCACAGAAACCACTGAGCAGCCGGCAGCCGCTCCGGCAGAAAAGAAGAAAGAACGCAAAAAAAAGAGTCTGCCGCGTCGAATACTGAACTGGGCGCTTGTCGTCATCGGTTCGGTGATCTTTTTAGCCGCGGCTTTTATCGGCATACTCACGCTGCGTGAATACAAGCCGGAAGCGACCGAAAGCATTGAGCTCTCCGGCGAGAGCAGCACAAAAGTGCTTACCGATACGCCATACAATGTGCTGACCTATAATATAGGCTATGCCGCTCTTGACGCACAAAGTGACTTTTTCATGGACGGCGGAGACGGCGTTCTCGGCCGTTCAAGGGCCGATGTGCGCAGCAATATTGAGAACATCACCGCCACCATAGCCAACAACAGCGCGAACATTGTTTTTTTACAGGAGGTAGATGTTCGTTCCAAGCGTTCTTACCGAATCAACGAGCTTGAATATATCACTCAGCAGCTCGGCGGCGTGAGCGCCTTCGCCTATAACTACAAATGCGATTATGTGCCCTACCCATGGCCCACGCTCGGCAAAATAAGCAGCGGGCTGCTTACAGTCACCTCTTTTTCGGCCGTGTCCGCCGAGCGTATTGCTTTGTCGACGCCTTTTTCCTGGCCGCTGAGCACCTGCAACCTCAAACGCTGCCTGCTGGTCGAGCGCATACCTGTCGAAGGCACCGATCATGAATTAGTACTGGTGAATCTGCATTTGGAAGCTTACGACGACGGCGAAGGCAAAAAAGCGCAGACGGAAATGCTTGCCGCGTTACTGACAGACGAATATGAAAAGGGTAATTATGTGATTGCCGGCGGCGACTTCAATCAAACGTTTCCGCAGGTGGATATGAGCGAGGACGGAATGTATTATATTAAGAATACCGAGCTTTGGCAGCCCGGCACGCTTGACACCGAGTTATTCGGTTCGGGCTGGCAGATCGTCTGCGATACCGCTGTGCCGACGTGCCGCCTGCTCAATCAGCCGTACGACCCCACCTCCGAAGAGACACAGTATTATGTAATAGACGGATATATCGTCTCGCCGAATGTCAGCGTCAATATGATCAGCACCCGCGATACCGAATTTGCCTATACGGACCATAATCCGGTATTTATGAATATCACTTTAATCGGAGAATAAAAACAAATGGCCGAAAAAAACAGGATCACTCCGGAAAGCCTTTTTAAATTTAAATATGTCAGTGATCCGCAGATATCTCCCGACGGACGCTTTACCGCCTTTACGGTAAAAACGGCCGATGAAGATGAGAACAGCTACAAATCTGACATATATCTTCTTGATTCGGAAAACAACGTTATAAAACTTACGGCGGGCGGCGATGCCGGCAGCTTCTTTTGGGACAGCGACGGCAGTGTCATCTTCAGCGCCGTAAGAGAAAAGAAAGATAAGGAAGCAACAGAAGCCGGCGATGAACAAAGCGTTTTCTACCGTATATCGCCGCAAGGCGGCGAGGCCGAAAAGTTTTTTACCGTAGCGGCGAACGTATGCGGGATAAAGCCGCTTGACGGCAGACGCTATGTAATGATGTGCGCGCATAACGATGACAGACCGGATACTGCCGGCTTGAGCGACAGTGAGAAGGCGCAGGCGCTGAAGGAATATAAAGAGAAACCTTACACCAGAATAAGCGAATGGCCATTTTGGCATAACGGCGGCAGCTTCACGGAACGCACGCGCACTGCCATATATATTTATGACCGCGAAAGCGGCAGCATGACGCAGGTAAGCGATAAAGACAACGATGTAAGCGATTTTGACGCTGACGCAGGGTTAATCGTATATATGGCGGGGCCTTTCCGAAAAGGCATACGCAGTTATATTTTTGAAGGCGTTTATGTATACGATATAGCTTCCGGCGAAACACACTGCGCTGTCAAACCCGGGGAAATGTTTATCTCCGCCGCCGGTGTATTCAGCGGCGGCGCATTCATCGCCGCGACCGACGGAAGCAGGTACGGCACTGAGGAATATCCCGATACTTATTATTACGACATCGTCGCCGGAAAACTGACGCTGCTGCATGAGTTTGACGCCGCTGTCGGCTACAGCACAGTCGGCTCTGACGCCCGTTTGGGCGGAGGCAACGGCATAAAGGCCGACGGTGACAAAATATATTTTATTACCACGGCAGATGACGGCGCCTATCTGCTGAGCATAGACAAGAAAGGCAATATGAGCGCACCGCTGACTCCGGTGCACGGCTCGTGCGACAGCTTTGATGTAAAGGACGGAAGGGTCATTTACTGCGGGCTGTACGGCAGCGACATTGCCGAGCTTTACGAAGACGGCAGCAGGCTCACCGACCTCGGCGGCGTTTCCGGCTTTGAGGTGAGCGTACCTGAGGAACTTATCTTCACGAATAATGACGGCTGCGAAATTAAAGGCTGGGTCATGAAACCGCTTGGGTTTAAGGAAAATGAAAAATACCCGGCTATTCTGAATATACACGGTGGGCCGCGCACCGTATTCGGCAGTGTCTTTCATCAGGAAATGCAGCTTTGGGCAGCCTCCGGCTACTTTGTTTTGTTCTGCAATCCGCGTGGGTCTGATGGCAAGGGCAGTGAATTCGGATATATAAGCGGCAAATACGGCAGCATAGATTACGATGACATCATGTCATTTGCCGATGAGGCTTTAAAAAAACATCCGCAGATAAATGCGCAGCGCGTCGGCGTCGGCGGCGGCAGCTACGGCGGATTTATGACGAATTGGATAATAGGCCACACGCAGCGCTTTGCCGCCGCAGTTAGCCAGCGCAGTATTGCCAACTGGACTGTTTTTGAGCATACTACCGATATAGGCATCGACTTTACCGAGTCACAGATGCTCACAAACACGCGAAAGGACTCTGAAAAGCTCTGGCGCCTTTCTCCGCTTAAATACGCCCCCGAATGCCGCACTCCCACCCTCTTCATTCACTCGGACTGCGATTACCGCTGCTGGATGAGCGAAGGCCTCTCGATGTTTACGGCACTGAAAATGAACGGCTGCGACACCGAGTTGTGCCTTTTCAAGGGCGAAAACCACGACCTTTCCCGTTACGGCAAACCAAAGGCACGCATCGCCCGTATGAGCGCAATACTGGCATGGTACGACAAATATCTTAAGGACAAAGAATAAAAATGTATACATTCATCAACGATTACAGCGAGGGCGCCTGCCCGGAAATAATAAAAAGAATTACCGAAACCGCAAATGAACAAACCGTAGGCTACGGCATGGACGGTTACTGCCGCCATGCCGCCGAGCTGATAAAGAAAGAATGCGAACGCGATGATGTGGACGTACATTTTCTTACCGGCGGTACTCAGGCCAATCTAACCGTTATTACCGCCGCGCTACGACCGCACCAGGGCGTTCTCTGCGCGCAGAGCGGGCATATCAATGTACATGAATCAGGCTCGATAGAGGCAACCGGCCACAAGGTACTGCCTCTTTCTTCATCCGACGGGAAAATCACCGCAGCCCAGGTGGAAGACGCCTACGTAAAGCATATAAACGACGAGACTATGGAGCATACCGTACAGCCGAAGATGGTATATATTTCAAACCCGACGGAAACCGGTACTCTCTACGGCAAAAGAGAGCTGACTGCGCTGAGTAAGGTATGCCGCGACCACGGGCTTATCCTCTACCTTGACGGCGCGCGTCTGGGCTACGGCATGGCCGCCGCGGGCAATGATGTTTTTCTCAAAGATATAGCTTCTCTCTGCGACGTGTTCTACATAGGCGGCACCAAAGTCGGCGCTCTTTTCGGCGAGGCCGTGGTTATCGCAAACGAAGACATAAAAAAAGATTTCCGTTATATTATAAAACAGCGCGGCGGAATGCTGGCTAAGGGGCGGCTTTTGGGGCTTCAGTTTGAAACGCTCTTTACAGACGGACTTTATTATAAAATATCGAAAAACGCCATTGAACAGGCCATGCGCATAAAAAAAGCGTTTACCGACATAGGCGTGTGCTTTCTCGCAGACAGTGTCACCAATCAGCAGTTCCCCATACTTACCGACGAGCAGGCACTTCAGTTCGCCGGCCGTACCGAAATCTGGGCAAAGCCCGATGAGGCACATACTTGTATACGCTTTGTAACGAGCTGGGCCACAAAAGAAGAAGCGGTAGACGCACTGATCGAAGAAATAAAACAGCTTAAAAATCAACTGTAATACTCAACCGCAAGACCATACAGGAAACGGAGTTCTCCGATGAAAAACAGAACGCTCGATGATACGATACGCTTCGACTTCACTCGCCCGGTAAAACCAATGAATCCGCTTTTGCTGCCGGTTACATGGCTGCTTTCACTGCCGGAGACCCTGATAAGAGGCTCGGTAATCACCAAAACAGGCATGGAGGGGCTTAAGCCTCCCTATCTGCTGTTGGTAAACCATAACAGCTTTTACGATTTTAAGGCAGTCACCAAGGCGGTGTTTCCGCACCGCGCCAATAATGTTGTTGCCATAGACGGTTTTGTCGGCCGTGAATGGCTGCTGAGAGCCGTAGGCTGTATATGCAAGCGCAAATTTA
>CAZIQU010000013.1:0-4401 GCA_964541445.1 uncultured Lachnospiraceae bacterium
ACGAATTTAATTAAGGAGCCGGAAAATGACCAAACAGCTGAAAGAGATAGGTACACGCCTTAAGGCGCTGCGCGAAGACTGTGAGATGGACGCTGCGCAGGTCGCGGAAAAGCTGGGCGTACCTCTGGATGAATATGTTGAATACGAAAGCGGCGATAAGGATTTCTCATTCAGCTTTCTCTATAATGCCGCTTCACTTCTGGGCGTCGATGTAGTCGACCTTATGAGCGGCGAATCGCCGCAGCTTTCCGCCTGCACGGTAGTACGCAAAGGCAAAGGATATGAGGTCAACCGCTACAAATCCTATGATTACAAGCATCTGGCTTACACCTTCCGCAACAAAAAAGCGGAGCCCTTCTTTGTCACCTTAGAGCCGAAAAAAACCGCGCAGGTAATGCACGCTCACGAGGGACAGGAATTCAATTATATAGTCAGAGGCAAGATAAAGTTTTATTTTGACGACATAATGTATGAGCTTGAGGAAGGCGACAGCGTCTACTTTGATTCAGGGCACCCGCACGCGGAAACAGTATCCGGCGAAGAACCGGCGGAATTTATCGCCGTAGTAATAAAATAACGACAACGGCCGATGAAAAACGGCAATTACACTTACACTAAAGGTATTAACATGGCAATATACGAAAGATTCATCGGACGAAGCCGCGACGAATTCGCTTCGCTGGAGGATATGTACGAGAACTACGCCCCGAAATGGGAAAATGATTTTAATTTCGCCTATGACGTGATCGATGTGTTGGGGCGCGAGAAACCCGACAAGCAGGCAATGCTTTTCATATCAAAAGAAGGCGAGGAAAAACGCTTCACCTTTGCCGATATGATGAGAATGTCAAACAAGGCGGCCAATTATTTCCGTTCGCTGGGTATAAAAAAGGGCGATTTCGTCTTACTGGTCTTAAAACGCAGCTATTATTTCTGGGTATGTATGCTCGGTCTGCATAAAATAGGCGCCGTAGCCGTACAGGCCACCCATATGCTGATGAAAAAAGACTATACCTACCGCTGCAATGCCGCCGGCATCAAAGCGGTGATAATGACCGGCGACAGCGACTGCACCGAGCGTTTTGACGAAGGTGAAGGCGAATACGAGACTGTACAGCTGAAAATGGTCACCAAGCACAAGGAGATACCCGGCTGGCTTGACTTTGAGTCGGGCTTTGAAGCCGCCGAAGACGAATGGCAGAGACCGACGGGCGCAGAAAACCCTATGGCCGACGATCTGATGCTGGTAGCGTTTTCTTCAGGCACAACGGGATACCCGAAAATGATCGCTCACAACTTCACTTATCCGCTCGGGCATATCATGACCGGTGTTTTCTGGCATCGGGTGGTAGACGGCGGCCTGCATTTTACTATATCCGACACCGGCTGGCTTAAATCGCTGTGGGGTAAATTTTACGGGCAGTGGTTCGGCGAAAGCGCCATAATGGTGTACGATTTTGACAAATTCAACGGCGAGGATATCCTCGCTAAAATAGAGAAATACAAGGTAAATACGTTCTGCGTACCGCCGACGATGTACCGCATGATGCTGCAACACCCGATAAAGGGAAAATACGATTTTTCCGCCCTTAAACATTGCTGCACCGCCGGCGAGGCCCTCAACCCGGAAATATTCAACAGATGGAAGGATGAGACCGGGCTGGAGATTTACGAGGGCTTCGGGCAGACGGAAACTACTATCTGCCTGCTGACACTTTACCCTTTTATGAGTCCGGTTCCCGGATCGATGGGTATGCCGGCGCCGTGCTATAAAATAAAGATAATCGACAAGCTCGGCCGCCGATGCCCGCCGGGTGTTATCGGCGAAATCTGCATTAAAGCGCCCTCGCGCGAGACACAGCCGCGCGGTCTGCTGGTAGGCTATTACCGCAATGAGGAAGCCACGCAAAAAAGCTTCGTCGATGGTTACTATCATACCGGCGATACCGCCTATCGCGATGAGACGGGCCTTTTCAAATATGTGGGCCGCAACGATGATGTAATTAAATCCTCAGGCTACCGCATCGGACCTTTTGAGATCGAAAGCGTGTTGATGGAACACCCGGCAGTGCTGGAGGTCGCGGTCACCGGCGTGCCCGATCAAATAAGAGGGTTTGTCGTAAAAGCGACCATAGTTCTGGCTGAGGGCTTCCGTCCTTCAGATGAGCTGATAAAGGAGCTGCAGGATTATGTCAAGCACAATACCGCTCCGTACAAATATCCGCGCATCATCGAGTTTGTCAGTGAACTGCCGAAAACTTTCAGCGGCAAGATCCGCCGCGTGGAGATAAGGGAAAGCGACGCGGAGAAATACCAAAAAGATAAATAGACTCGCGCAAAACCGTGTTGAAAAAAGCGCCGCTTCGCATATAATGGTGATATCATGAGAAAAACCTACTTAACTACCATGAAAAGCGAGGCCGGTGCTTTTTTACGCGCTTCGCGAATAATCGCCGCTCACAGCGGCAATATTACCCGAGTTAATTACAATAAATCCGTGGACGAGCATACGCTCTTTATCGATGTGGAGGCTCCGGAGGCCGCCATGAAAAAGATCACCGCCGATCTCGCCGCCCACGGTTTTCTATCCGGTGACGGCCAGCACGCCAATGTTATTCTCGTTGAGTTCACCATACCGGACGAACCGGGAAGGCTCGTGCCGATACTGGAGACAATCGAAAAACACCGCATAAACATTACCTACATAAACTCAGAAGAGACAAAGACCGGTTTCCAGTATTTTAAAATGGGGCTTTATATAACCGACGCGGCGGTGATAAAACAGCTTTTGGATGAGGTCTCCGCCTGCTGTAAAACACGTATCATCGAATATGAGCCGACGGAAAAGATACTTGACAATACCGTATTTTACCTTTCCTTCGCCGCCGACATCGCCGCCGAAATGCTTTTGGACAAGGCCGATACCGATGCCTTGATTGTGGAATCGAACCGAATAATGCAGATGCTCGACGACGCCGGAGAGCAGCCCTATAAAACCTTTGAATATATCAACAGGTTCGCCGATAAAATCGCGGCCTGCCGCGGCGCCGATTTCAACGCCCGCATATCGCATATACCGCTTGATAAACAAACCGTTCTTCACATTATCGAACCGCCATGCGGCAGCAATACTTACATCTTCGAGTGCGGCGACGGCAGCCTGCTCTTTATAGACTGCGGTTTTGCCTGCTACCGCCGGGAGATGCTGGGTATTTTTAATCTGCTGTTTGCCGATTTCAGCTCTCGTCGGCGCGAGCTGATTCTGACGCATCCCGATACTGACCATTGCGGTCTGTGGAATATATTCTCGCGCGTATACCTCAGTTATGATGCATGGCGCTGTTTCGAGCTGCAAAATGAAGGCGCCGCCGATTTCCGTGAGCAAAACGGCGCCCACGCTCCTTACAGCCGTATATGTAAAATACTGACGAATTATGTTCCGCCGGTATTTATTGATGTCAAAAACGACAAGATAATAGAAAATAGCCGTAAGAATGAAAAAAAAGAAGCATATCTGCCGGAAGCGGTCGTCTTTGCCGAAAAAACACAGGCCGAGCTTACTCCGCTGGAGAATATCGGCCAGGCAGATTTTGCCGGTCACCGTTTTGACATATACGCAGGCAGCGGCGGCCATGTAGCCGGGGAAATAATAATAGTCTGCGAAGAATACAAGCTGGTCTTCTGCGGCGATGTTTATGTAAATGTAAAGGGCTTTACGCCGCAGCAATACGAATTTAACCGCATAGCACCGTACCTGATGACTAATGTAGATACCGATAAAGAGAAGGCCGATTCATTTCGCCGGGTATTTTTAAACTGGGCGCAGAAACACGCTTATAAAATTTGCAGCGGCCACGGTGCCGCTCCCGAAGAGGTTCCCGAAGAGCGAAAAACCGCAGCCGATAAATAAAGGAGATAATAATGACAAACGAAGAAATGGTAAAAGCAGCCGAAAATATGGGTTTTTCCGCCGCCGCAGTAATCGCAACAAAGGATATTCCTTTTGAAGCGGCGTTTCGGGTATGCTGTGAGGACAATTCCTGCGGAAAATACGGAATAAATTACTCCTGCCCGCCGGACTGCGGCACAACCGCGGAGATGGAAGCAAAAATAAAGGCTCAGCCTTACGCGCTGCTGCTGCAAACCATTTGGGAAATAGACGACCCGATGGAAGGTGCGGAAACAAAGAAAGCTAAGAAAAAGCACAACGCAATGATAAGACAGCTGATAGACGATATGCAGGCACAGGGAACCGACGGTTTCATGATCGGTTCCAGCGGCTGCAGTCTGTGCGAGCAATGCGCGATAACCGAGAATGAACCGTGCCGTTTCCCCGACAAAATGTTTTCCTGCATGTCGGCTTACTGTGTTTATGTAAATAAACTGGCGGAAAAATGCGGC
>CAZIQU010000013.1:4411-10972 GCA_964541445.1 uncultured Lachnospiraceae bacterium
AGGGGCTGGTCTCGCTTTACGGCATGTTCGTCTTTCACTATCTGTAAAGGACGCGGATATGACGGTAAAAATAGAGAATTTTCTTGACAAAGACGGCAAGCTGAAACAATGGCCGTCGAAGACGGCCGCCAAGGAAGCGTCACTTGCTTATATCGCCGCCAAATTTTCGCCCGGCCGCGTATATACGGAAAAGGAAGTCAATGCTGTCATCAGTGAATGGCACACCTTCGGCGATTATTTTATTCTGCGGCGCGGAATGGTCGAGGCCGGGTTATTGACACGCACAGCTGACGGCAGCGAATACCGGTTGAGCCCGTCTTCTGACCCGGCTGACGCAAAACTCTGAAGCGGCACAAACAGGCTATAATTTTTAACTACGACGAAATCGAAGCGTTTGTGCTTCACAAAAGAATACCGCCGCGACGGCCTCCGAAAAACGGAGAATGTTACGGCGGTATGATTTTATTTACCCAAGCGCGGCGTAAAAGGATCTATATGAATTTATCAAGCTCCTTGTCTACATCGGCCATTTTCTTAAGCTTCGGCTCAGCTATCAGCCGGCCGCGCGCCATTATCATATCAACATTGCGCAGCGCCTGCAAATCGGCCAGAGGGTCATCAGCGGTCACGATCAGATCGGCGCATTTACCCGGCGTTACCGTACCGGTAACATCGCCCAGCCCGGCCAGACCGGCATTGCGGGCGGTAGCCGTATACAGCGCAAAACGGTTATCCACACCGCAGTATCGGGTGAAATAAACCAGCTCGCGCCACATATCGTAATGCGTAATATACGGGCAGCCGGTATCGGTACCGAGGCCTACCGGCACGCCGGCGGCCAAACAGGCTTTGGCGCACTCCTTTATACCTTCAAAAACAATATCACCGTTATACTGCTCGGTTTCCGAGGCGTGACTTATCTCCCGGTCGAAAAGAGCGTAGGGCAGCGCCGGTGAAAGCGTAGTGACAAGAAATGCGCGGCGTTCTTTGAAAAGCCCGATTATCTCGTCATCGGGCCGGGCGCCGTGTTCAATGCTGTCTACACCGTTTTCCAAAGCCACTTTCACACCCTCGGGACTCTCCACATGCGCGGCGACGATAAAGCCCAGCTTATGTGCTTCCTCACAGGCGGCGCGCACATATTCCGGCGGCATTTTCATTTCTCCCGGTTCACCCTTGACCTTGGCGTCAAGCACGCCGCCGGTAATCATCAGCTTGATCAGATCGGGCTTATCGGCAGCTATTTTGCGTACATACGCCACGGCGTCTTCGGCGCTGTCGGCAATATAAGCCAGTGAGCCCGCCATGTGCCCGCCCGGCACCGATACCGCCATATTGGCGGCCAAGATGCGCGGTCCGGCGATCTCACCGCGATCGATACGATCCCTTATCAGGGAATCATAGCCGAGCACACCGCCGACCGTGCGGATAGTGGTCACGCCGCTCATCAGCTCGGTGCGCGCATAGCTTTCGCAAAGCGACTGCACAAGGCGGCGGAACAAGGCGTTGGAGGTGAGCAGCTTGACTTTTTTCGCGTTATCCTGCTGCTTCTTTTTCGGCTTGCCGTCGGCCGGCAGATGTACATGCAGATTGACAAGCCCCGGCATTATGTATTTTCCTTTAAGATCTACAACTTCGCAGCCCGACAAATCAGTTCCGTTATCGGCTATCGCGGCAATCTTATCGTTTTCGGTAATAATTACCTTATCCTTCTGCGGCTCCATATTTTCGCTGCCGTCCAAAAGTATTCCGTTAATAAAAGCGTACTTCATATAAGTTCTCCCTTTTCAATAAAACACTGAACCAAAATATCCGAATGTTATCCGTCATTTTTCATTATTCTATCACTTTATTCGTGCGTTGAAACAGAAACACGGCAAAAACAGCTTTTTGCCGTGAAGTAAATACAGCAGCGCGTCGGTTCGTCCGCGCCGAAACACTCGTCGGCTTTACGCAGCCGGCAGCTCCCCTGCATGCCGCTTTTTCAGCAGCAGCTTTATATATTTCAGCAGCGCCGTTATAACAAGGCAGATGATGAATACGCTGAGCGCATAAGCAAACGTAAAAAGAAGCTCGGCCGCAAAGCTCATGCTGTCACCGCCCAGAGCGTTTATCAGGTAAGCACGCAGGCCCAGCGAATTGAGTTTGTTGAAGACCGCCGTGTGTATCACGAATATCATAAAAGTACGCTCGCCGATATAAGACAAAGCGCGGGCGGTCCTTTCTTTTTTTATCCCAAACGAAAGGCAGAAACATATCAACCCGGCCATGCAGATCACGCTCACGACCGGATACCAGCTCAAAAAATACTCGTTGGTGGCATCGGCCGACAGAAGCTTAAACGACATAAAGTAACGGGCGATATTCGCCACGGCAAAAGCAGCCAATCCGCCGAAACGGAAAACGCGGCTGTTTAATATCTTTTCCTTTGCGGCATATATCTCGTAACCGATGAGAATGATCGCCGCATGGTTTTCCAGTACACTGTAGGTAGTTATACGCCCCAGTGAAAGCGGCCATAAAGCCTGAGTATCGTTTATGAACATACCCAAAAGCGCCAATGCCAGCAAATAACGGCGTATTTTTGTCGGTTTTTCCGCCGATGAGCACAGTGGCTGTAAGAGCGGAAACCACAAAACCGCCTTAAAGTAATATGCCAGATACCAAAACTGCCCAACCATACTGTCTTGCGGATACCAGGCGAAAATGCTCTTTATGAATACCGACGGATGCAGCACCGGCGATGTCAGACAAAGCAGAAACGAAGCTTCACTCAGCAGCCAGCGGGAAAACAGGTCGGTAAGAAAAGTCATAATCAAGGCAGGCAGGAGCAGCCGCAGAGCGGTGCTTTTAAGCATGCCGCGAAAACTCTTTTTGCGGAACATGAAAAAGCCGCTGACCATCCAGAAAGCACCCACACTGTCACACACAAGCCCGTAAATAAAAAGACGGCTGCGGTCGAGACCGGCGGCGGTGAACACCGGCAGCTTTATATGTACGGCAATGACTGCCAAACAGGAAATTATTCTGATCAGGTCAACATTGGCTTCACGATTGTCGGTTTTCATCTCTCAGCTTATCCTTTGCGTATTTCAGCAGCGTTATTTTATCGTTTTTCATTGTTTCGGCTATTACCGCCGCCAGCAGCTCACTGAGCATCGCGCCGAGACGCGGGCCGCTGTACCCCAGCCCGAGCAGATCGTCACCGTTTACCGCCAGTTTTGCCGCGGAAAAACATTCTCCCGAGGCCAGTACCGCGGCGGCCGTCGCGTTGATTCGGTCAAAAACATCCATATCATCCTCACCGGTACCCTTGGCGGCGGCATCGGCGCGCTTGAGTGCCATAAGCGCGTAAAACTGCTCCTCACCCAAAGCGGCAAGCGCTTTTTTCACACTGACAGCCGCCGGTGTGATATTTTTCATATGCAGGCGAATCAGCCGCGCAACTTTATCGCGGGTATCGTTGGAGAACCTCAGCCGCTCCATGATCACACCGGCCATATCGGCGCCTGCCTTTTCGTGGCCGTAAAAATGACCGCGGCCGTTCTCGTCAAGCGTAAAAGTGAGCGGTTTGCCCACATCGTGCAGCAGCGCCGCCAGCCGTATATGATCTGTCGCCGGCACATTATGTACCGCCAAAGCGGTGTGCGTAAGCACATCATAGCGGTGATGCGGGCTGTGCTGATCAAAACCCTTCATCGGCGCGAGCTCCGGTATCACTACCGCTAAAATATCGGTGTATTTCAGTATTACCTCCGCGGCGAAGCGGCCGTTCAAAAGCTTCATCAGCTCGGCGGCGATGCGCTCCGCGGATATGCCGCGCAGCAGGTCTTTATCGGCAAACAGGGCACTTTCGGTCTGCGCCTCGATCTCAAAGCCCAGCACGGCGGCAAAGCGCAGCGCCCGCATTATCCGCAAGGCGTCCTCTTTGAAACGCGCCGCGGCGTCACCGACGCAGCGAATGAGACCTTTTTCTATATCTTCGCTGCCGTTATACGGGTCGACAATGCCCCTTGCGGGCGCATAGGCAATGGCGTTAACGGTAAAATCACGACGCGAAAGATCATCGGCGATATCACCGGTAAAGGTTACCGTATCGGGATGGCGCCTGTCGCTGTATGCCGATTCTTTACGGTAAGCGGTTATCTCCACGGCCTCTCCGGCCAATATAACCGTCAGGGTACCGTGTTTGAGCCCGGACGCGACCGTACGCATTCCGGCAAAGATCCGCAGCATATCATCGGGACCGGCGTTCGTTGTAATATCTATATCACCGGGTACTGTGCCCATAAGGCAGTCACGCACACAGCCGCCGACGATAAAAGCTTCAAAGCCGCTTTCGGTGAGCTTTGCCAACGCCGCAGCCGCGGCGGGACGCGCTTTAAGCAGCGCCGCCGCAGCCGCGCTTTTCGTTCGCCGATCATCCTGACAGGAAACACCCTCTTTTTGTTTCATTGCTTTATATTCTTCCGTTATGGCTTTTTCTACGCATCTTTTCTTTTTTTGTTAAACCTAAGCAGAAACAGCACCAGTATCGACATATACGCAACGCAAAGCCCAAGTGTCAGCCACGTCATGGCGGCGGAACGGTAAGCGATAGCCGTAAGCACCAGCACCGGTGCGCCGAAAAGTATGGCCACACTGCTGCCGGTCACCAGATTATTGGCCGCCGGAGTCGCGAACATGGGATCGAGCTCCCTGAGCAGCAGTACGCCTGATGATATCGTGCCGGTAAGCATACCGAACATGGAAAAGAACGCTTCATAGCGGAAATCGGGGAAAAGCTTCTTGCATATCCAGTTAAGATAAACAAGCGTACCCACGCCGCCGGCTGCCGCCAGAATGATAAACGGCACCCAAAGGCCGGCAAGGTCGTACAGATTTATCGAAGCGATACCGCAGATTATCATGTAATCGAAAAGAGCGCCGGAAATACGGTTGAGCAGATAGTTGTTCTGGTATTGCCGGGTCATCAGATTGGCTTTTTTGAACTTTTTCAATATAAAGCGGCATAGCATGGCAAACAGTGAGCCGGTGATAAAATTGAAGCCCCACAGCAGTGATGAAACCGTACCGGCCAGACCGGGCGCCACATTCTGCAGAAGGATAACCAGCCATTTTGTAAACAGATAGGCAATGAGATAGATAAAGAAGACAAAAGCCAGCTGTACCGTGAAACGGTCCATAGATTCAGCGATAGGTATCTCGTTTTTATCCTGAAACTCATCAGCCCTCATTTCCGCGGTACCGGCATAGCCGGCGGCGGCGGTTATCTTTCCCTGCTTACGCAGGATATTGAGGTAGACAACCCCGACAATGCAGGCTACCAAAAATCCGGCAGCGGCCAGAGCCAGCCCGAAGGACTGTCCGCCGACAAAACCGTTCTGCTCATAAAGCGTACCGATATTGTTGGCCTGCCCCGGGCCCTGCCCGTAGCCCATCGGCAGTAAGATTCCGGCAGCCTTATAAAGGCCGGGCATCACCGTATAAGAGAGCGCCAAAGTTATTATCAGCCCCAGTGAACCCTGCACCAGATATGTACTGACGATGAGCGCACCGCTTTTGACCGCGCCGTAATTTTTTTTACCCTCTATCGCCGAATGCGGCACACGCAAAGCCAGCGCGATAAACCCTAAAGCTATGGTATGATAGGTGATCATTTCCATCAGCTCAATATTTACCGTTAGTATACCGGTCTGTCTTAAAATGAGCAGCAGAAACCCGGCCAAAACCGAAACCGGCATCAGGCTTTTTTGCACAAACTTAACTTTTCTTCGCAAAACGTTCGCCAGAAAGACCATGCCCGAAAGTATGCCGAACGTAATGATGAATTGCCACAGTGAAACATTTTCCGCTGAAAAATCCATTTTCTGTTTTTCTCCTGTGTATTTATTTGCAAATATCGTAAATATCAATATATTTATAGCCGTTGCGCGGAAAATCGCATGTCAGCTCGAAGGTTCCCAGCCCCGCGCCGGAGAACATCAGGCTCTGCCTGGCGACTACCTGCATCTCATGTATATCTTTATAGAAGAATACTTTTTTTTCGCCGTCGCACGCAAACTCAAAACGATCGTTGTACGCCGAAAAAGTACCCTTTTCTTTCACGGCGGCGGCGAGCTCGGTCAGCGTCTGCCCGCTGTCGGAAAACACCGGTTCGTCAGAGTATCCGGCGGAGATGCTGTCCCTAAGACCGGCAAAGTAACCTTTCTGCCATTTGCTCCACTCAAAAACGGTTTCAAAGTAAGGCGCGGCGCCGTCGGCACCGTGGAAAAAACCCCGATTATCTATGTTTTGGCGCATACCGCATTCGCAGCTGATCGTATCACCGTGAGTTTTCAGCCACGAAAAAGAATGACATACGGGGCAGGCATACAAAAACGTCTCAAGGTATTCCGCCGGATCACGCCCGATAAATTCCACGGGATCTTTCAGCTGTGTTTCATACGCATTTTCGTGCAGCTCGGTTACTATGATGTCGGTGATCTCATCGGCATCCATGGCAGCCAGCTGTTCAACGGAATATTCGGCAATCACCTGACCGTGTACTGCGCCGCGCCG
>CAZIQU010000013.1:10982-13222 GCA_964541445.1 uncultured Lachnospiraceae bacterium
AATAACCGCCGGTTATACGGTAGGTTATCAGCGGCACTTTACACAACTTAACAAGTTTGCCGACAGCGGCGCTGATATGGCAATTCTCGCCGTCAGGCGAACGGTTGCCTTCCGGGAATATAAGAACATTGCAGCCGCTGTGAAGCCGCTTGACGATGTCTTTTACGGTAGCGATATCGGAAGCACTTTTCACGCGCCAGATAGGATGAAATAATTTTTCCAGCCAGAAACCGGCGAAACGCATACGCTTCAGATGGTCGCTGGCCACTATATACATATGGCGCTGAAGGCTCAGCGCCACCCAAAGGAAATCAAAATTGGTGGTATGATTGGCCAGTATCAAACAGGGTGACGATTCCGTGGCATACCTGTCGGCGCTGACGTTGTACTTGGCGGCTATCGACGGCAAGACAGTTTTTGTCAGCAGCATGAAAATACGTCTGTCGCTCTCCGGCTTATACATTTTGCCTGCGCCTCCGAATAAAAAATATGCCATCATGCCCGGTTTATGAATATCTGCCGAAACGGGTATTGCCGCTCCGACCGCAGCCGCTTAAAAGAAAGGGAAACCACTCCCCGCAGTTTAGTATAATATAACATAAAAATACGGCGAAAAGAATAAAACGACAGCAAAAAACACGCCGCGTCTGCCGAATAATACGGCAGACGCGGCGCAATCCGTTTGCGTAGCTGTACAAATCTATTTTTTTACGGTCAATTCGCTGCCGTCATAATCCACGGTATAAACGGTACCGTCCGCAGGCGCATGGGCGATTATCTCACGCGCCAGCAGCGTCTCCACATTATGCTGAATATAGCGCTTGAGAGGACGCGCGCCGTATGCCGGGTCATAGCCCTCATCGACGATATGCGCCAGCGCCTTATCGGTGACCTGCAGCGAAATATCCTCATCGGCCAGCCGCGCTGTCAGCTGCTTTATCTGCAGCTTGGCGATATCACCCATCTCTGCCTTGGTAAGCGGCTTGAAGCAGATGATCTCGTCTATGCGGTTAAGAAATTCGGGCTTGAACTGCATCTTGAGCAGCGTATCCACCTGATCGAGTGCCTCATCGGTGATATTGCCCTTATCGTCGATACCCTCAAGCAAAAACTGCGAGCCGATATTTGAGGTCATGATGATAATGGTATTCTTAAAATCCACCACCCTGCCCTGAGAATCGGTCACACGGCCGTCATCCAAAATTTGCAGCAGCACATTGAAAACATCGGGGTGCGCCTTTTCGGCTTCATCAAACAACACCACACTGTAAGGCTTAGTGCGCACAGCCTCGGTGAGCTGCCCGCCCTCGTCATAACCGACATAGCCCGGAGGCGCGCCTATCAGACGTGAGACGTTATGCTTCTCCATATATTCCGTCATATCGATACGGATAAGGTTCTTTTCGCTGTCAAACATCGACTCGGCCAGCGCCTTGGCCAGCTCGGTCTTACCGACGCCGGTAGGCCCGAGAAAAATGAACGAACCTAAAGGACGCTTCGGGTCCTGAATTCCGGCACGCGAACGGAGTATCACCTCCGCTACCTTTTTTACGGCCTCATTCTGCCCGATAACGCGCTTATGCAGAACAGACTCCATATTGAGAATCTTTTCCCGCTCGCCCTCCATCAGCTTGGTAACGGGAATGCCGGTCCAGCGGCTGACAATGCGGGCGATCTCGTCCTCAGTGACCTTGTCGCGCAGTATCGAGCCTTCCGAAGCGTTCTTCTCGGCCTCCTCCGCCGCTGTCATTTCTTTTTGCAGCTGCGGCAAAATGCCGTATTTCAGCTCGGCGGCCTTGTCAAGCTCGTGCTTCATTTCCGCCTGTTCAATCTGCTTGTTGACATCCTCGATCTTTTCGCGCAGCTTCTGGTGCTTTTCGATTGATGTCTTCTCGTCGTCCCATTTCGCCTTCATCTCGTCGAATCTGCCCCGCTGAGATGTAAGCTCGCTCTGAATATCGGCCAGATGTGCCGCCGATTCACGGTCGGTCTCCTGTTTAAGAGCTTCCTCCTCTATCTCCAGCTGTATTATACGGCGCGAGATGGCGTCCAGCTCCGACGGCATGGAATTCATTTCCGTGCGAATCGACGCGCAGGCTTCATCGACAAGATCTATGGCCTTATCCGGCAAAAACCTGTCGGTGATATAGCGGTCGGAGAGCTTGGCGGCTTCGATAAGGGCGGCATCCTGTATTTTCACGCCGTGAAACACCTCGTAACGCTGCTTGATGCCGCGCAGT
>CAZIQU010000014.1:0-13133 GCA_964541445.1 uncultured Lachnospiraceae bacterium
GGCAGGCTTTGAATATGCTGGTGGACGCCGGTTATATATACTCGGTCAAAAGAACGGGCTATTATGTAGCCGAGCCGAAAAACGATCAGTATATCATTAAATTCGACGAGCTCTCCGTCACCGATGAGCCTATTTCCGATATAAGAGTTATCTTCGCCGATATCGTCGGCGCCGATCAGCCGGCCTCCGGCAGGGAGATCTTCGCCGCCGGCAGCAAGGCGCTTAAGGTCGGCAGACTGTTCTATTATCTTGAGATACCGGTCGGATATGAGGAGAAGTTTCTGCTTTATACAAAGGGCTTCAACATCAGAGACAACGACCTTTTTTCCGGCAACTCCTCCGATCTTATCAACGAATATATCATGAATTATTCTGTCAAACGCACGCTGACCCTGGAAACCGTCATAGCCGGCGAGATGCCGGAGAATTATCTGGGCGTCAGCGCCGATTTCCCTATTTTAAAGGCCAGACAGGCCTTTCTCGACCGATATGACCGTCCTTTCGGCTATTGTGTCGACTATTACCGTTCTGATTTGGTCAAGATCAACGCTTCCGGCCTATCTGTTTGATTTTTTACGCAGCATGCAAAATATTATGTATTTTATCAAATTCAGCTTGACAAAAGTTTCATCTTATGCTAATCTTCTGATGTGTACAAGTACATTTAATATTAAATTAAATGATGTGTACAGGTAAACTTATTTTTAGGAGGAATCATTATGCCAGTTCTGCAAATCATTGCCACGATCGCCGCAGTCGCACTGCTTATCTACGCGATCAGCAAGAAGCTCAATGCCACCACCACACTTCTGTGCATTGGCTTTATCATTCTTGCCATTATGTCTATCATCAATCAGACCAGCATTCTGGGAGAGGATACAAAGGGAAGCGCGTTCTTCGACCTCTTTGAATATATCGCCAACCAGTTTGCAACGCAGACGACCAAATCGGGCATTCTTATAATGTCGGTCATGGGCTTTGTCTATTATATGAACTACCTCAAAGCCTCCAACCTGCTGGCCCTTCTGGCTGCCAAACCGCTTAAAAAGCTTAAGAGCCCGTATGTCGCGGTAATAATCGCACTGCTCATCGGCGCTCTGCTGAAGCTGTTTATACCCAGCCATTCCGGTTTGACTACGCTGCTTATGGCCACCATTTATCCGATACTTATTCAAATCGGCGTTAAAAAGCGTACCGCAGTCGCTGCTGTCGTACTCAGCGGCGCATTTGACGGCGGCCCGGCCTGCCCGATAACAAACTATGTTGTCAAGCTGGAGGAGGTTGCCGCGCAGACAAGCATTACTGAATTTTTCGTTGCCTATCAGATACCGATCATACTGATTGCACTTGCCGCTGCCGCTGTCGTATTCATTTTGGTCAGCAAAAAGGCAGATAAAAAAGATACCGATATCGCTCAGGAAGAGATCATACAGGACCCGAAAGAGCTGGGTATCCCCATGTTCTACGCTTTCCTGCCGATGATACCGCTTATTCTGGTAATCGTCTTCTCGAAGCTGGTCGTCGGTACTATCGTTCTCAGCGTTACCGCCGCCAATATTATCGGTTTCGTTATCGCGTTCATTGTCAACCAGATCTGCAAGAAGGAAAAGAAGGTTGCCTTCAATGACACCCAGAAGTTCTTCGACGGAATGGGCAACAGCTTTGCCAACGTTGTGGCGCTCATCATCGCCGCCAGTGTTTTCACTGCCGGTCTTAACGCCATCGGCGGTATCACTTACATACTCAGCAGTCTTTCCACCGGCAGCGCCGGCGGACCCGTTGCCGCAGCGGTAGCCAGCGGCATCACTTTGCTGACGAGCTTGGTCACCAACTCCGGCGTCGCTGCTGTGTATGCTATCTCGCCGCTTATACCGGCGGTAGCCGCCAGCACCGGTTTCGGTCTTTTGAATATGGAAGCCGCCATTATCATCGCCGGCGGACTCGGCCGCGCTGTGGCGCCTGTAAGCGCAGCGGTCATTATCGCCTGCAAAATGACGAATGTTGATATTATGGATATCGTCAAGCGCAACGCCCTGCCGGTAGCCGCCGCCTTCATCGCCGGTGTTGCCGCCGCTCTGCTTATATAATTAAAAAAACACCATGCCGCCGCGCCGCTGTGCATTCTATGCGCTGCGGCGTACGCGGTACTTTCGTATGTAGATAAAAAGGGGGAAAAATGACAGAATATAAAACTTATGATGACCCGGTCGGCCTCAGAAAAGCGAGAAAAGAGCTGATCGTCGACACTATCAGGCAGAAGAAAAAACCGCGCGTACGCCGATTATGTCGCACGCTTGGACATGGAAAACGGTTGACGCCGGCTATTCACTCAGAGAATGTCTCTACGACTACGATAAAATGTTTGACGCCGTCTGCCGTCATCACGAAAAGTATGAAATGGATTTCTACATAGATATGGGCGCTAGAAACCCCGTACAGGTTACGGACTGCTTCGGGCCCTCTCTCTATGTTATTGATGAGCACGATCACCTCTCCATTAAGGATTACGCACTTATGGACGAAGATGATTATGATAACCTGATCAATGACGGACTTATCAAGTACTACTTCGAACGCGGGGTACCGTTCCGCTACGGTATCACTGACAGAGAACAAATGCTCGAAGGTTACGGCAAAGCCGCCAAGGAATATACACGTCTGGCGGATTTCAACAAAAGAGTGGCCAATCAGTATGTGAACGTTTACGGCGTACCGAACTTCTGCGCCGGCAAGCCCACGAACCCGATGGATACGATGATGTGTGTGCTGCGCGGCATCGCCGGTCTTTCTCTCGATATGCGCCGTCGTCCGGAAAAGGTGCTGGAGGCGCTGGCGGTCATCGACAGCTATTTCAACAAAGGCACATTGAAGACACTGGCAACTTTTGACGACAACGACACCATAGCTATGTCGTTTCGCATGACGACATTGTCACATACGATTCAGAACGCCAAGCAGTTCGAAAAATTCAGCTGGCCGTTTATTAAGCGCTACTGTGATAACGTGGCTGAGCGTGACTGGGTGGCATGGCTGTTTACCGAAGGCTCTATCGCTCATATCGCCGACTTCTTTAAGGAGATCCCAAAGGGTCATATCGGTCTGCT
This sequence comes from uncultured Lachnospiraceae bacterium, assembly GCA_964541445.1. Classification (GTDB taxonomy): domain Bacteria; phylum Bacillota; class Clostridia; order Eubacteriales; family Anaerofustaceae; genus CAZIQU01. The sequence goes on from CAZIQU010000014.1 coordinate 3,105, forward strand.
TTTAGAGCAGGATGATCCCGTCGCGATGAAAAATCAGCTGCCCAATGTGACTATCGCCGGCGGTTTCCCGGTGACGACGCTGCAGAACGATACGACCGAGCAGTGCGTTGATACCGCCAAGCAGCTTATCGACAAGATAGCCTGCGACGGAAACTACATTTTCACTACCGATAAAATGATGTCCTTCCCGGAGGACGGCAGGGGTGAAAATCTCAAAGCGATCGTTGACTTTGTAAAGGAATATGCTAAATTTTAGGAGGATACGATGAGCAAACCGAAAGTAATGGATTACGATACCGATTGGGATTATATCAAAGAGCATGAGCTGAGCTTTCTGGTCAGCGGCAGCGGTTTTGTTGCCGGCACAGATGTAAGATATTCGGCGGTAACTTCCAAGAAGGCCGACAACGCGCCGAAGGAAGATCCCCGCGAAGGCATACTCAAGGGTCTGGTGCAGACAGCGGCTTATAACTAAAGCAGACAATATCCGCTTTCCGAAAAAATATAAATGGGCTCGACTGCGGCGTTGTACTTGAAAAAACCGTGAATTTGCACTATATTTATCATTATAAGGATAAAGAATGATGAATGAAACCGCTCATGAACGGAAACAGCTCGTCTGCGATACCATACGCCATAAGAGTAAGCCGAAAAGAGTACCGCTTTTTTCCAACACATGGACATGGAAGATATGTGATGCCGGATACGAGCTGAACGATGCTTTGCGCGACTATGACAAGCTGTTCGCCTCCGTATGCCGGCATCACGAAAAGTACGGATACGATATGTATATCGACATGGGCACCCGTAATCCCATAAGGTTTTCGGATGCTCTGGGCGGCGGCATATATTATATCGACGAGGAGAAAAACCGCATAAGCTATCGGGATAAATGCCTGATGCAGGCCGATGAATATCCGCTGCTGATCGAAAAGGGATTGAAGCGGTTTTATTTTGAAGACGTTTTGGAGCGGAAGTACGGCTGGAAAGAGCATGATGAAGCCATGCGTCATCTTGACGCGGCCATGAGCGAATACCGCAGCCTGAAAGCCTACACTGCCCGTGTCTGCCGCTGCTTTTACGAGGAATACGGTGTGCCTCGTCTTAATGCCGCCAAACCGGTGCTGCCTGCCGATATGCTTTTTATCAATCTGCGCGGTGTAAAGGGCTGGAGCATGGATCTGCGCCGCAACGCCGAATTTATGCAGCAGGCAATGGAGACTATCGACGCCTTTTACGGCGGCATAGTCAGCGATACGCTGGCCGCTTACCGTGAGCGCGACGATACCTACATGCCGTTTCGTTTCTCGTCATTATCGCACAATGTAATGAATCCGCATCAGTTCGGCAGCTATTCGTGGCCTTACATAAAAAAGATCACCGATGAGCTGGAAAAGCATGACTGTATAGCGCTGTTTTTTGCGGAGGGCTCGGTAAGCCGCCTCACCGATTTTTTGCGGGAGATCCCTTCCGGGCGGATCGCGCTGCTGCTGGAGATGGACGATCCCGAGGAAATGAAGAAAAAGCTGCCTAACTTGACGATCGTCGGCGGGTATCCCGTTAATCTGTTGGCTGATGCCGGCGAGCAGGAGTGTATAGAAGCGGCGAAAAAACTGATAGATAAAATGGCTTATGACGGAAATTATATATTTGCCTGCAATAAGATGCTTTCTTTTCCCGATGACGCGCGCGGTGAAAATATGTTGGCGGTGAATAGTTTTCTGCGTGAGTATACTCTCTATTGACAGGGCGGTCGGTCGAATGACAGAAGATATTACGAAAAAAATATTGGATATAGATGCAGATTGGTCTATGCTCAGGGAAAAGTGCCCCGACGGTATGTCCGAGATCGATAAGGAGAGGTTTCTGGAAGCTTTTCTCAGTTTGGCTGTATATCACTGATCTGCTGCGGTGAGGACAGGTATGGATCCGATAATAATTACACTTTTAATTCTGCTTTACGCGATAATATTATTTTTTATACCCAAGATCCCGCTATCGGCTACCGCGCTGAGCGTGCCGCTGCTGCTTTTTTTAACCGGCGTGCTCGATTCGACGGAAGCTTTTTCCGGCTTTATCGATAAAAATGTTATCATGTTTGCCGGAATGTTCGTGATCGGCCACAGCGTGCTTACCAGCGGCGCTGCGTACCTTATCGCCGACAAAATACTGGCGACGGTAAAGACGGAAAAAAAGCTGCTGCTGTGCGTGATGCTGTTTGCCATGGTGCTGAGCGCTTTTCTGAGCAATACGGCTACCGTGGCCATGCTCGTTCCCATTATCGCCGGCATATGCGACCGCAGCGGTTACGACCGCAAAAAGTTATTCATACCGCTGGCCTTTGCCTCTTCTCTGGGCGGCATGTGCTCTATTATCGGTTCTCCGCCGAATCTTATCGTTAAAAGCGCGATGTCAGCCGCAGGGCTGGACGCAAATATCGGGTTCTTTGAGATCGGCCGCATCGGCGTGTTGCTCTGCGTATTGGGGCTGGCGTATTTTCTTTTTGTCTGCAGAAAAAGCAGCGGCAAAGCGCCTGCCGTCAGCGCGCAGACGGCGGAGAACGGCGGCATGCCCGCCGGCGGCAGCCGCCGCAAGCGAATCGTTTCGCAGGCGGTATTTGCTGCTGTAGTTATTTTGATGATAGCGGAGGATATAACGCATATACCCATGCATATTATCAGCACGGCCGGTGCGTTGGTGCTCGTGCTTACGCAAACGATGAGCGAAAAGGAGGCTTTTGCCGCCGTTGAATGGCCGACAATCTTTCTTTTCGGCGGCATGCTGGCGCTGGCGAAGGCTATGTCGAAAACCGGCACCGCCGAGCTGCTTTCCGAAAGATTCGTGGCGCTGATGGGCAGCAACCCATCTGAAGTACTGCTCACCGCGGCGATATTCTTTATAACCTGTCTGCTGACCCAATTTATGTCCAACACGGCGGCCAGCTCACTTATTGCCCCGATCGCCATATCTGTTGCTGTCGATACGGGCTATAATCCGAAGGCGATACTGATTGTGGTGGCAGTGGCAGCTTCATGCGCTTTTGTCACACCGATGGCGACGCCGCCAAATTCGTTGGTGATGAGCAGCGGGGGTTATGTTTTTAAGGATTATGTCAAAGTCGGTCTGCCTTTGACCCTGATATGTATGTTGGCGGTATCGCTGCTGGCGCCGTTGTTGTGGAGTTTTTAAGAGAAATAATCCGCTTATGCCTTATCAAAAGAGGCCCTTTTGGGTCTTTTTTATTTGCCTGCGCTTTTGTCGGCCGTCGTTTTAAGGGAACGAGAGCTTTTTCCGCAAAAAATATTATCCGTAAAATCCTTATTGACAATGCCGCTTGACTTCAGCGCCTGTTTTAAACTATACTTTTTGTAATATCGGCGGGATAAATGTACGGTATGGATGAATTGCTCGCTGACGCGGCAGAGAACATAGAAAAAGCATTTTGGGGCTGTAAAAATACTCGAAAATGCGGTTTCGCGCGATGATAACGCTCAACAGACTGTTAAGCTCACCGTAGGCATTTTTCCGACGGCAAAAAAGAGAGGCGGTAACGTTCATGCTGAAATATCTGACGCGGGGGGAGTCCTCCCCGAGCAGAAAACCCAAGGTGTATATCTCATATGCTCCGCCCGATGATGCCCGTATCGCGGACATCGCTGCCGACCTGCTGTCCTTTGAGATAGGGCAGGACTGTTCGGTGTGGTACGACGACGATCCTTCGGCGCCGGACGGTACCGATCTTTCGCTCTTAAAGGAGATGCAGATGTTCGTCGTTCCGGTCACCTCCGCCTTCCTGCTTACGGAGAACCGCGCGCGAGATGTCGAAGTCAAGCTGGCGCTTGATGAGCATATTCCTATTCTCCCGCTGGCCTTCGAGAGCAGCTTGATCCCGATTTTCAACAAAAGGATAGGGGACCTGCAGCTTATAGATGTCAACAGTCAGGACAGCACCGCTGCGGGCTACGAGGAAGTGTTCAGCCAGTTTCTGTCGAGCGTGTTGATCGGCGGGGAGCTTTCCGGGCGCATCCGCGGGGCCTTTGACGCGTATATATTTCTCAGCTACCGAAAAAAAGACCGCATGAATGCCCAGCAGCTCATGCGCCAGATACACAACGCCGAGCCGCTGCAGAGTGTAGCTATTTGGTACGACGAATTTCTTATTCCCGGAGAAAATTTCAACAGAGCGATTTCCGACGCGCTGAGCGCCTGCGACCTTTTCGCGCTGGCCGTTACGCCGAACATCCTCGAGAGCGGCAACTACGTGATGGAAACGGAATATCCCATGGCGCGCTCGTTGAAAAAGCCCATAGTGGCTGTGGAGATGATTGCGACTCCGCGTCCGCAGTTGGAATCAATCTTCGAGCTTTCGGACTGCGTGCCGGCCGAAAATGACGGCGGCGTGCATTCGCTGTTAATGCAGAGGCTGCCGTCCGCGGTAGGCAAAGCGGTTAACGAGCCGGAAGAGGACTACCTTATCGGTCTCGCGTACCTCTCCGGAACAGATGTGGAAAAAAATGCGGACATCGCCCTTGCCCTGCTGACGCGGGCGGCCGGGGATAAGCATACGGGCGCTGTTTCACGGCTGGTGCAGATGTACCTCAACGGCGAGGGCGTTGCGCGGGACATCGGGCGGGCAATAGACTGGCAGAATGTCCTCGTGGATATCAGAAGAGAGCGGTATCTCGAAGAAAAGACTGTTTCCGCAGGTGTTGCCCTGAATTGGGAAATGGAAAAGCTGTCAGTTTACCGCAAATGGGCGGGCAGCTTCGCCGACGGAAAGGAATGTATTCTCGCCTGCATTGCTCTTTGCCGTGAGCTGCTTGCCGCCGGTGACGATGTTAATGTCAGGGTTAATTTAGCCCGGGCCTGCTTCGAGCTGGCCGGAATATTGAAGAGTTCCGGCGATGCCGACGGCGCGATAAAGATGTGCCGCGAGACTGAGGAGACGCTAAAAGGCCTTACCGATGACCCGCGGGCCGCGGATCTTCTCATAAAGGAGCGCACCCTCGCGAGCGGCGTCTGTCTCAGCCGCGGCGACAGCGGCGCGGCGGAAAAATATCTGACAGATGCCGCCGCCCTAATCAGCAGCGCGGCGCAGAGAAGCGGAGAACCCAAGCGGGAGAAAAATTTAGCGGTGATCTGGCTGATGCTCTCCGAGGTATACAGGCGCGGCGATCAGCCGGACGCTGCCGAAAAATACGCGGCTGATGCCGCACAGCTCGGCAGACGGCTTTCCGCGCAGGATGATTCGGAAAAATCGCTGCTGATACTGTTTCAGGCGCTGAATTCCCTGTCGATGATATGCGACCAGAAGGGCGATCTTCCGAAAGCAAACCAGAATGCGCAAGAGGGTCTGGCTATATGCCGCAGGCTCGACGAAAAATACCACAACAGCTCGACCAAGTTCCAGCTGTTCGGCGCCACTGCGCAGCTGGGTGATATTTTCCTCAAACAAAAGGAGAACGCCGAAGCGAAAAGGTATTTTACGGACGGCCTTGCCTTGGGAGAGGAAATCGCTGCGTCCGCAGATACATTTTCGGCAAAGACTGCGGTCGGAGATATGCTTCAGCGGCTGTGCGTCGTCTCGCTTAAGTGCGGCGAAAATGCCGCCGCGCTGGAGTACGGTGAGAGGATGATCGACATATACGAAAAGCTCGGCAATGAGACAAAATACGGCGCGGATATCGTCAGGCGTCTCAGCGCCGCGTATCTGATGATAGGTACCGCATATTCAAGCGCGAAGCAAAGCGCGAAGGCTAAGGCTTTGCTGACAAAGGGTCTTGAAACATTCGGGCGGTTCGATCCTCCCCAGATGATGAATGCGGACCGTGCCAAAATGGCGGCGTTCCATCTGAGTCTCGGCGTTATCGGCAAGTCCGACGAGTCACTGACGCATTTGAAGAGCGCATACAGGATATATTCCGAGCTCAGTGAAAAATTTCCGCAGGTTCCGGCGTACAGGGTCAACGCCGGTAAGGCGAAGGGGATCATAGATAAATTGTACCCGGAGGACGCCGTCTGATTGCCGTGAACGCCCGCCCGGATACAGATAGAAGCGAGCGGCGCGTGAAACAGCACAGCGGCTTATTGAAAGCGAACGGGGAGGACATGCATGGAAGAGAGAGAATACCGTTACGCCGCCTTTATCAGCTACCGCCATATCGAGCCGGACATGACGGCGGCTAAACGGCTGCACACCCTTATCGAAAACTATACCGTTCCCCGCGCCGTGAGCGGCGCTGACGGAAAAAGGAAGCTGGGGCGCGTTTTCCGTGATCAGGAGGAGCTCATGCTGTCCGGCGACCTCGGCGGTGACATCAGAAAAGCGCTTGAGGACAGCGAATGGCTCATTGTCATCTGTACGCCGGCGCTGCTGAAATCCGACTGGTGCATGAAGGAGATAGACACCTTCCTCGAGCTCGGCCGGCGCGACCGTATACTTACCGTGCTCGCAGACGGAACGCCGCAGGAAAGCATTCCCCGCCGGCTGCGCTTCATTGAAACTGAGGGGCAGACCGTTGAGAAGGAGCCCCTCGCCGCGAATATCGTCGCCGACAGTCGAAGCGGCATGCTGAAGAAACTCAAGAGCGAGAGCCTGCGCATTTTTGCTCCCATGCTGGGCGTCACCTACGATGATTTAAAGCGGCGCGAGAGAGAGCGCAGGCTGAGGAGAGTAGCTTCTGCATCGCTGGCGTCACTCGTGCTGCTGGGCGGGTTTTTGGCCTATGCTGTCACGCAGAACCGCATTATCACCGCGCAGAAAAACGGTGCGCTGGTAAGTCAGTCGCTTTATCTGGCCGACGCTTCCTCCAATGCTCTTGACAGCGGCGATAAGATGCTTGCCCTGCTGCTGGCTTTAGAGGCGCTGCCGGAGAACACCGCCGAGCCGGAGCGACCTGTTGTGGACAGTGCCGTGGCCGCTCTTTACAGCGCACTGATAAGCGGCAGCGGCGACAACTCATACGAGAGCGTCACCGAGCTGACTATTCCCGGCCTGACCTCATGGCGCGCCGACGGGAGCACGCTGATGTTCTTTTCGCCGGAGCAGGAGGGGTACATCGGTTCCGTGAACCTATTTACCGGGGAGCTTGCCGAAACCAGTTCTGCGCTCGATGAGCTGCCCGTGGACGTATGTTTTTCTTTTGGGCTTACGCCATACGCTATCTACGACAGAGAGGTCATGTTCAGCCCCGGCGGGTATTACTCTAACGGCGAATACCGGAGCCTCGGTGAGCTGCCGGAGCGCGACTTCGTGAAAAGCCCGTGGCTCGGGGTCGAGGCGTCCGACGGAAGCATCTGTTTTTACAACGAGAATTACGGCGTTCTTCAATGCGCCGGCTATTTGAGCCTGTACTGCACCTATGAGAGCGATGCCGCGTATTTTGAGGATATGAAGCCGGTGAACGGCAGCGAAGAAGAGTATCTCATCGCCACCGGAGCAGAATCGCCGTATCCCCAGATAATCCGAGTAGACGCGGGCGTGACATGGGCGGAGTCTGTGCTCAGCCGCTACTATGTCGATTTCAGTATGGCAGACCCGAGGATCAAAGGTCTGAGCGGCTATGTCAGCGATATCGACATGTCGAAAAACGGGGATATCATCGCGGGCTATAACGAGAGCTGCATCTTCTTTTGGAATGCAGCGGATGGAAAAACGGTCGGAGCGCTTGAGGCAGCGGCCCTTTCGGGGGAGCTTGACGCCGCGGCTAACGGGGTTTTTGAGTCGTCCTCCATGCTGCCGGAGTCACGTATCGTAAAGCTCGCCTTTTCCCCCGGTGCCGACGGGCAGATGGCCATACTGACAAACGGCGGGCTGGTCTATCTGTACGACTGCCTTGGCCGTGAGGACGCGCTCAAACTGGATACGGGCGCGGCCGCGGCCGCGGTAAAAGATATGCAGTGGAATTCCGACGGAAGCTGCCTGCTGCTCACCTGCGGCAACGGTACGGCCCGGATTGTGTCAGTACTCACCGGTGAGACGCTGCATACCCTCTCCGGCGATTTTGAACTGGAGAAAGCATCGTACGCCTATACCGACTTTTACGGCAATGCCGTGAAGGATGACTGTATCTTACTGTGCGGCGGCGACACGGTGAAGATATTCCGGCTCGGCAGCCGGGACAGCGGCATCATCACAAGACTAAGCTGCAAGCCCGTAAACACCAACCGGCAGTTTGAAAAGACTGTTGCCCTGTCCGGGGACGGAAAGATGCTGTGGTATGTGCGGCCGGACGGCCTCTATGCCGTCGACTGCGATAAAAACGAGGAAATAAGGTTTTGCGAGGATACAAACAGCAGCGATGACGAGCTGGCCGTGCTCGGCGAGCGTGTCATCTCTTACAACACATGGAAGGCGGCGGACGGCGGCCTGCGCGTCTACGACGCAAACAGCACAGAGCTTCTCGCAGAGCTTGTGCCGTCCTTCTTCAGCGAATGGACGACGGTGAGCGGGGAGCAGCCTGACAGCCCGAAACTGGCAGTCAGTGAAATTTCCTTCTCTGAGGACGAGTCGAAAATGCTGGTATGCTGCACCCGTTCATCGATAGGTACCGATGAGCAAAGGGCGCTCTGCGTCTATGACACAGATACGCTGCGCGAGCTTTGGCACTGCGAGCTGCCGGCCTACTCCGAGGATTCCGACAGGCTCTTTGCGTCGGCGGCAGACTGGAAGGGCTTCATCAGGTGGAGCGCGTGCTTTGCGGACGACGGCGGCAAGCTGCTCGTGCGCTACATCTACGAAGACAGCGGTTACTACACCGGTACGGCCGCAATGGTTCACCATGATGTTTATCCCTCGCGCTCGGTCTTCGAGCTGCGGGATGCCGGAACCGGCGAGGTGATCGCCCTCTATACGGCGCCCTTCATCGTCGAGGACGGCAGACTCTACATCGAGCCTGAGAGCGGCGTCATTATAGCCGCGGACTGCGATAAGACCGTACATATCCTGGATCTGCACACCGGCGAACAGCTCGCGAGCCTTGAGTGCGCGAGTTATCTGCAGGACTTCATCATGCTCGACGGGGGCGTTGCGTTCACAACCGAGCAGGAGGGCACAGACGGCGTGAGGTCTGTGGGTTACAGGTTGAATTTCGATGGCTCGAGCGCGGAGATCCCGGCCGCCGAGGTGACAAATGAGCCGGAGCCCGACGGGGTATTCGGCGGGACGGAGTTTTTCGCGCACTCGGACGGCCTTTACAGCGCCGCCGGTGAAGCGCTGGTGAACTGGCCGGATGGCAGGTACAGCTATGCTCTGTGCTGGGGGGACGGCGATAAGCTGCTGCTCGTCGCGCCTCTGGGAGATCGCACTGCGGCGGTATACGGCGGTGAGCTTGTAATACTGCACTGCCGCAGCCTCGCGGAGCTGGAGGACGCCGCTCTGCGCATCCTCGACGGCCGCACCCTCACCGATGAGGAGCAGCGCGCTTACTTTTTGGTAGAGTGATTATGGAATCTGCCGTGCGCGGCGGACGCCGATACCATATTGGCGGCGGCGTGGTAAAACGCTGTTATTTGTATTATAATGGAGACAAAGGAGAATGATATGATAATACTGAAGATCAAAGACGGCGGCGAGATTGCCGTAGAGCTTGACAAAGAAAACGCGCCGCTTACCGCGGAAAATTTTGAGAAGCTGGTGTCGGAAGGCTTTTACGACGGACTTACCTTTCATCGGGTGATAAGCGGCTTTATGATTCAGGGCGGCTGCCCGCTGGGCAACGGTACCGGCGGTTCCGGAAAGAACATAATAGGGGAGTTCTCCGCCAACGGCGTGAAAAACACTATCAAACACGAGAGAGGGGTTATCTCCATGGCGCGTTCCGCCAACCCGAACAGCGCCTCGAGCCAGTTTTTCATCATGCACGCTGATGCCCCGCATCTGGACGGCAGCTATGCCGCCTTCGGCCATGTGGTAAGAGGCATGGAGGAAGTGGATAAGATCGCCGCGGCAAAAACGGATAAGTACGACAAACCCGCAACGCCCATAGTTATAGAAAAAGCCTATATAGAATAACGCGGCAAGGTGTGTAT
>CAZIQU010000015.1:0-4657 GCA_964541445.1 uncultured Lachnospiraceae bacterium
ATTTATGCCGGTCTCCATGGTGCATACGCCGCCGCGCAGCCTTTCCGTGTGACGCCGTTTAAGCTCATCGCGCAGCCCGTCGATGACCTGCTCGAGCGGTTCCACTTTTTCGGCTGTGGCTATGTCTTTTTTTTCAAAAGCTGCGGCAGTTATCGTCAGTATCTCTCTTACGGCATCGGTTATTACCGCGTACTCGCGGCGGGCTTGCTGAGAAAAAACAAGTTCCTTTTCGCTGAGCTCGCGGGCAATCTCGATAATATTGGCGCCGTGATCGCCGATACGCTCAAAGTCAACTATGTCTTCCAACAGCATAGAAACAAGATGGCTGTCTCTTTCGGTGAGCTCCTTGCTGCTGATCTTTATCAGGAAAGTGCCTATCTCGTCTTCGTAGATATCCGTATCGTTTTCACCGCGCCACAGCTCGGCGGCCTTTTCGGTGTCGTAAGCACCGACCAGTTCCAGCGCGCCGGTCAGCACCTTTGCCGAGCGGCGCAGCATTTCTGCCGCAATATTGGCGGTATGCTCCACGGCCAGCGGCGGATTGAGCAGCAGACGCTCATCGAGCAGCGCCGTTTTCTCTTTTTCGGCTTTGCCTTCCGGCACGAGCCAAACGGCAAGCTTTTCAAGATAACGGCGCATCGGTATCAAAATTATGGTAGTAAATATGTTGAATATGCTGTGGAACAACGCGATGCCGAAAGCATTCGCGGCTTTATCGAAGAAGGCAAACGGCCAAATGGCGTGCAGAGCGTAAAAAAGCGCCAGAAAGAGCACTGTGCCGATAACATTGAAGCATATATGCACAGCCGCCACGCGTTTGGCGTTTTTGCTGACGCCGATACTGGCGATAAGGGATGTGACGCAGGTGCCGATATTCTGCCCGAGAATTATCGGCACGGCGGCCGCGTAGGTGATGTCGCCGGTCACGCACAGCGCCTGCAATATGCCGACGGAGGCAGCGGAACTCTGTATTGCCCCGGTAAAGATTGCGCCGGTAAGCACACCTAATATCGGGTTTTTAAAATAGATGAGTATCGATGAAAATTCGGGTACCTGAGCCAAGGGAGAAACGGCGCTGCTCATCATGGACATGCCGAACATTAGTACGGCAAAACCCACCATGACATCGCCGATATCGCGTGTTTTTTCTTTTTTGCCGAGCATCATCATGCCGACGCCGATTATTGCCACTACGGGGGAAAACGCCTCCGGCTTTAAAAGGCGGATAAAAATATTTGTTGATTCGATCCCGGTGAGGCTGAGAAGCCAGGCGGTGAGCGTTGTGCCGATGTTTGAGCCCATGATTACGCCGACAGTCTGCCCTAACTGCATCACCCCGGAATTTACCAGCCCCACAAGCATTACCGTCATCGCCGATGATGACTGTATGGCGATGGTTATGCCGGCGCCGAGCGCAATGCTCTTCAGCGGCTTGTCGGTGAACCGCCGCAGCGTGTTTTCCAGCTTGCCGCCGGAAAGCTTAGTCAGATTCGTGCTGAGAACGTTCATGCCGAAAAGAAAAAGCGACAGCCCGCCGATCAGCTGCAAAATATCAAAAATATCCATAAAAACTCCGAATCGCCAGCCGGATGATCCGTTTTTTCTGACGGGACATGATATTAGGATCATTGTTGACAATAATCCATATTATATTCTACAGTTTTTTACCGCGGTTCCGTCCGATAATGACGAAAATAATATTTTTATTACCGTAAAAACAGCGCAGCGTAAGCCGGCCGGGTGATATGTAAAAGAAACGGCTTGTGATATTATAACAATATACAGCGGGAAAAGATATGAAAAAAAATAATTCAGTTTTTAAAAATATATACTGCCCGGAGAATTTAGGGCCGTCTGCAAGGGGTGGACTGATATTTCTGAGCGTCTTTCTCAGCCTTTATCTGGCGGTGCCGGAAGCTTTGTATCTCACCGCGTCGGTCTCTGTCAAAAGTATATGCCTGTCGCTGGCCGCGGCCGCGGCGGTATTCGTTCTGCTGACGGTGCTGCTTAAGTACAGTGATAAAATATATATTAAACGCGGCGCCGAAAGCAGGTTTCCATGTAAGGCCATGGTTATTTTTTCGGCGGCGGCGCTGCTGCTGCTTTTTATCTGGTGGTATGCCTACTATCCGGGCGGCTATGAGATGGATGCGGAAAAGCACTGGTATCAGATGAGCTCCGGTGATTTTTCCGACTGGCATCCGGCTATATACAGCATTCTGCTGTGGGTATGCGGTCTCGTTATCAAGAGTTATCCGGCTATGCTTTTGGTGCAGCAGTTTTTCATCGCGTTGGCGCTCGGCTACATGGGCGCAAATATGATACGTCGCGGCTTTAATAAATATCTGGCGGCTGTATGTGTACTTTTTGCCGCCGCGTCTCCCGTAGGCGGTACAGTGAGCAATTATTTAGGCAAAGATAACGCATTTGCCTTTTTTATGATCTTGTATGTAACACAGCTGACGGATATCTTTCTGAGCGAGGGCGCATGGCTCGACGATAAAAAACATACAGTAGCTTTCGGTGTGGTGCTGTGTCTTGTAACACTGCTCAGGCATAACGGTATTTTCGCGACGCTGGCCCTGGCGATAACGGTATTCTTTGCCTATAAGAAATACCGACGTCGTTTTCTGGCGGCGGCGGCAACAGCCTTACTGCTTATCGCCGGCATACGCGGGCCGCTGTATAAGCTATGCAATGTAAGCTATTCAGATACACAGGTCTACGAGGAGACCGTGGGGCTGCCGCTGACCATGATGGGCTGGGTGATGCGCGCCGACGGCGATAAATTGCCGCCGACGGCATATTCCTATATGTGCAGCATCCTGACCGAGGAAGGTTGGCAAAACAAATTTTTTTATTGCTGGAACGATGTCAAATGGGCGGACGAGCGTCTGGCAACGGTCTATAATATGGGCGCGCCGGTTTTTGCTGAGGCGTTTGCGGAATGTGTACGAACCGATCCCGATTTGGCTGTTTACGGCGGATTAAACCTTACCCGCGTGGTTTGGCAGACCGCCGGAACACTCAGCTGGGACTATACGCCCGGTATTGCCTATTGGACGCCGATAAGCTGGGGTGAGGATGCGCCGCTGCCTTTGCAGAATGTATTCTCGGCGGTGTGCGCGTGGTTTTACGGATTTACCGCTTTGCCGGGTATTAACTGTCTGTTTTGGTTCTGCGGTTTTCAGTTGGCGCTGCTGCTGCTCTGTTCTCTCATCGCTTACCGGCGGCACGGGGCGCGGGCGCTTATCTTTGCCATGAGCATTTTTGCTTATGATATGGGTACAAGTCTGCTGCTTTGCGGTTACGACCTGCGTTTCTTCTACTTTAACTTTCTGGTGAACCTGCCGGCGTGTCTCTGCTTGCTCAGCGTAAAAAGTGAAGAAAAAGACCCGCTCAACAATAACAACTAAATTTCGCATATAAAACGCGGTATCATGCTTGTCATGGAACAGGCAACGGAAATAAACGGATTTGCACAATGTGCGGCAGACAGCCGCGACGCCTTTGCCGCCGTTCGGCTGGCCGGTTTTTTAAAACAATATATAAGCGGGTATGATTACGCAATAATGTGCGTGGGCAGCGACAAAGCTTTGGAAGACTGTTTAGGGCCTTTATGCGGCAGTCTGTTGGAAAATAAGATACCGCTGCCGGTGATCGGTACGCTCAGTCACCCGGTACACGCAGAAAATATTTCTTACACTCTCGATAAGCTCAGTTTAATTTATCCCGACAGAAAAATTATTATCGTCGACGCGGCCGCCAGCGAAATATACGATATCGGTACGGTGGTAGCACTGACGCACGGGCTGTACATAAACGGCAGACGCACAGCCGGCACTGTGGGCGCGCTTTCGATAGTGGGGATAACCCGCAGCGAAAGCGCGGAGGTAAGCTCATATAATAAAGCCGGGCTGAGCCGTGTCGGCAGTATGTCGCTGGCCGCGGCGGCGGTGATAAAAAATATATTTACCTGAGAGAAAGTGCGCAGCCGGGCAATGAGAAATGTACAGTCGCTTTCGGCCGCGGTCAAAAAAATAAGCGTTATATAAACAACAGGCGCGGGTAACCCGTACAACTGCGCGCCTGAGGTTTTATAATGACTGTGACGGCTGATTAAGGTCAGCCCGCCATGATGCTGTGCTCAATCGCTTTTTGAAAGAAGCCGAAATCTGCCTGATCCGTTCGCTTTGCGGTATTCGCCGATCTTACGAAATCAATAGGGTATGCCGTGCGTGCAGAAATTCACAGGCACTTTGGGTTTTATACGGCCTCTGCCTGCCGGAGAATTTCTCTTTTTACCGCTTATTTTTTCAGTATCATTACAAGAGCTGTCAATGATACGGCCAGTGCCGTTATACTGATGATCAATGTTATTGTTTGCATGTTGCCTCCGATTTTGATTTTATTATATGCCCTAATAAGGGAAGACGGTTATTTGCGCCTCTCTGATATTTAGGTCAAGCTCAAAAGCAATATTGAGCTCACCGGCGGGATAATTGCGTTGAGCGGCCGGCTTTTTTATTGTATCATTTGGTAACAAGAGTGGTAAAGCACACTTTTGTTTAAAAAACAGGGGGGCATATGTGCCTGCAAACAATTATTTTGGAAATCGGACAACTGCATGCAGAGGACGAGCGTATGCGGTGGGAGA
>CAZIQU010000015.1:4667-5222 GCA_964541445.1 uncultured Lachnospiraceae bacterium
AATTGCGTTGAGCGGCCGGCCTTTTTTATTGTATCATTTTTTCGGGCGGAGTGCAGCAAGCTCAATAAAAAATCGGCTCTCTCGCGAATGACTGCCCCTGAGTTCATGATTTTCGTTTTATCAGCAATACATCATTAATATTAAGAGAAATAAGAAATTTTCCGTTTTCTTGCGCATGTATCTCGAATATACTCGATTTCTCTATCTGTTCGCAAAATTCATGAACACCATCCAACATTACCGCTAAACTTTCCATTGTAATGTCGATATAGGCGTTCCAGTCTTTTTTTACAGATACTGTCCCTCCGAGCTTTTCGAAATACTCGATAACCTGCCGCATTTTTTCGCACTGTACCGGATTGAATTCTAAATCGCAATTCCCAACAATATCCTCCAGTCCTTTGCGATATAGCTTAATAATAGTCTCCAATTCCTTGTCTCCCAAACGATTGCCTCCGCGTGATAAATTATGGTTTTTTGACCGGCTAAGAACACTTCATTCGTTTTTCTATCAATTTCAATCCACGCACCCCGTGTGGGGTGCGACACTTTATT
>CAZIQU010000015.1:5232-12686 GCA_964541445.1 uncultured Lachnospiraceae bacterium
TCGCAAGGTCGTGGATTGAAACATATTAGGTTTTTTATGGAATGATCAGGCTTGTCGGCCTGATTTTCTCTTTTTTGTCCTTTACAGCACAATTTTACCATCTCTAATGTGCGCATGTACGTACTGTTGTTGTCGGAGCGTAAAAAATATTCTGTTTTTTAGTCACAAAATTATTATTTTTTTGAATATATCCCCCACGGGGGCTTGCATTGTTATTCAACATTGTGTATAGTAGCATTTGTTAATACACTCAGATGAGCAATCTGAAGAAGATCTCCTTCTTAAAATGCACGCTCTCGCCGGCGTGTATTTTATTTTTTAATCAGATCAAGCGGAAAATCAGCGGTTCAGAATATTTTTTTAAATAAATAACCCCCATGGGGGCTTGCGCAAGTATTCAAAAATCGCTACACTGCAGACATATATTCGACAAACATCTGTAAGGAGTTATAAACATGACAGGCACAAAACAAAGTATTAAAACCACGAAAATTATCTATGCGGCCGTTTTCCTGGCTCTGGGCGTACTGCTGCCGCAGGCTTTTCACGCTATCGGCGCGGGCACGGTGTTTCTCCCCATGCACATCCCGGTAATCATCGGCGGCTTTGTATGCGGCGCGGCCTTGGGTGTGCCCATCGGCATACTTTCCGTGGTGCTTTCTTCTGCGATATTCGGCATGCCGGGGTTCAATCCCATGGGCTTTTCCATGATATTTGAGCTGGCCGCTTACGGTTTTTTTGCCGGGTTGTTTTATAAAAAAATATTTGCCGGTAAGACAGAGGGCAAGAGAATATATTTTTCCCTTATCATAACGATGATCTTTGGGCGCATAATAAGTATCATCGCCAAGTTTGTGATATTCAGCGCCTTTGGAAGCGGCTTTGCGCTGGTGAGCGTGCTTACCGGTCTGTTTGTGACAGCTTGGCCGGGAATCATTATTCAGCTGGTGGCTATTCCGCCGATCGTTTACGCGCTGAAACGCGCCAAGCTTTTTTAGGAGAAGAGCATGACCGGATCACATACTATTGAAAATCGCGACGTTATCAGCTTTTTCGACGGGCTGGCCAAGGGTTGGGACAGCTGCACGCACCACGACATTCAGCTGATAAAAACCATACTTACGGTCTCCGCGGCGTCCGGCGCCGATAAGGTTTTGGATATTGCCTGCGGCACCGGTGTAATGTTTAAACCGCTTGCCGATATGGGCGCAAAGCATATTACCGGCATAGACATTTCCCCGGAAATGATAAAAAAGGCACGTGAGAAATTTCCGGAAGATGCGGTTAAGCTCTACGCTGATGATGTGCTGCAATTCTCCGGCGGCAGTGATTACGATTTGATAACCGTTTACTCGGCTTATCCGCATTTCGCTGACAAGGAAGCTTTGGCAGCCAAGGTCTCGTCACTGCTGGCGAAGGGCGGCCGTTTTACGATCGCTCATTCCGAAAGCCGCGAAAAGATTAATTCACGCCATCAGGGACATGAAGTGTCAAATGTATCGGTGGAACTTTTGAGCGCAGAAGAGGAAGCGGCGAAGCTCAGCGGGTACTTCAATATAGATACCCTTGTCGATAATCGGGTCATGTATATCATCTCCGGCACAAAAAATGACATAAAGGCTTGACAGCAAAAGATTTCAATGATATTATCACTCTAAATCAAACGCGAAGACGTGAAGCAAGTAATACTCCGCCGGATCTTCTTCAGAGAGCAGCCGTCAGGTGCAAGGCTGCGGGAAGCGGACATATGAATACGTTCACAGCAGCGGCGCGCTGAAATCAGAGAAAGTAGGCGTCGACGGGTCCGCACGTTACAGCGGCAGGGCATAGTTATCTTGTGCCTGCAGAGGCCGTTTCTGCAAAGAAACGGTAAACAGAGGTGGTACCGCGTTTTTCGCCCTCCGAGAATTTTCGGAGGGCGTTTTTTATCCGGCGAAAGTATGGGCTGCCTGCCGTTCTCGCCGCGTAATACCGACTCTGATGAAAGAAAGGCGATAAAAATGATAATTACCGATTTTTTGGAGAGAAACGCCAAGCTCTATCCGCACGATATCAGCTTGGTGGAGATTAACCCCGAGGTCCAGCCGGACCGCAATGTTACATGGCGCGAGTACAGCCTTATCGAGGCCAGACGCGGCGGCAGTTATCGCCGTGAGATATCGTGGAAGGAGTTTGATGTCAAGGCAAACCGCTTTGCCAATCTGCTGCTCGCCAGAGGCGTTAAAAAGGGTGATAAAGTTGCTGTGCTGCTGATGAACTGTATAGAATGGCTGCCGATCTATTTCGGTATACTTAAAACCGGGGCAGTAGCAGTGCCGATGAATTACCGCTATACTGCCGAAGAAATAAAATATTGCCTGGACCTGTCCCTATCGAGCGTACTTGTTTTCGGGCCGGAGTTTCAGGGGCGCATCGAGCAGGTCTTTGACAGTCTCGGAGCAATTAAACATTTCTTTTTTGTGGGCAGCGCCGTCCCCAGCTTTGCTGACAGCTACGATGAGCTGCTTAATTACTGCTCATCCACGGCTCCGGCGGTGGCGCTGAGCCCCGAAGATGACGCCGCGATCTATTTTTCTTCCGGTACGACCGGCTTTCCCAAGGCCATTTTGCACGCACACCGGGCGCTGACTGCCGCCTGTGAAACGGAGCAGCATCACCACGGCCAGACGCGTGACGATGTTTTTCTCTGCATCCCGCCGCTTTATCATACCGGCGCGAAGATGCACTGGTTCGGCAGCCTTATATCCGGCAGCCGCGCCGTGCTGCTCAAGGGCGTAAATCCCGACTGGATATTGCGGGCGGTAAGCGATGAGGGCGCGACGATAGTATGGCTTTTAGTTCCTTGGGCGCAGGATATACTTGATGCCATAGATGACGGCAGTGTAAATTTGGCCGATTATAAACTCGATCAGTGGCGTCTTATGCACATCGGCGCTCAGCCGGTGCCGCCCAGCTTGATAAAGCGCTGGCTTAAGATATTTCCTAATCAGCAGTACGATACCAACTACGGTCTTTCCGAATCAATCGGGCCGGGCTGCGTGCATCTCGGCGTGGAAAATATTGCCAAGGTCGGTGCGATCGGCAAGGCAGGTTACGGGTGGCAGGCGGATATTGTTGATGAAGACGGCGTCAGTGTCGACCGCGGCGAGGTGGGCGAGCTGACGGTAAAAGGGCCCGGGGTAATGAAATGTTATTTCAACAACCCCGAAGCTACCGCCGAAGTTGTTAAGGGCGAGTGGCTGCTCACCGGTGACATGGCCCGTGAAGATGAAGACGGATTTATATATCTGGTGGACAGAAAGAAAGATGTGATAATCTCCGGCGGCGAGAATCTATACCCCGTACAGATAGAAGACTTTCTGCGGGCAAATAAAAAAATAAAGGATGTAGCTGTTATCGGGCTGCCCGATGATCGGCTGGGGGAGATAGCCGCCGCCATAATAGAGCTTAAGGAAGGTACCGCTGCCGATGCCGAAGAAATTGATGAATTCTGCAAAAATTTACCGCGTTATAAGCGTCCCCGCCGAATAATTTTTGACAAAGTGCCGCGCAACCCCACCGGCAAGATCGAAAAGCCCAGGCTGTGCGACAAATATTGCAAGGTGAGGCTTGTAGAGGCAGAGGTTACGAGATAATATGCTCCCTTCGAGAGGGACAGGTCCCAAAACAAAAAGCAGACTTTTCGCTGCCGGCGATCGGCCTGCTTTTTTCATTTCGAGAGGGACAGGTCCCTGTCGGTAATGTACCTTTGTTATAAATATTTATCGGCTTAACATTATCAGCAAAAGACCGCAGCAAGCGCATATTGCGGCGATTATGAGGCATATACGCCTTCCTGCCGGCGCTTTTTCGACGGCAGCGGAGGGTTTTATGTAAACGGACCTGTCCCTCTTTTGGCCTTTGAGCATTTCAGCGCCCCTATAAAGCAAAAATGGGGCGGCAGCACACAGCAGTAAGTAAGCGCCGACATTTGCCTGCGTGACTGCTGTTGGTGTATTTATTTTTTCGGCAAAGGTCTCGAGTGCCGCCGCGGCGGTCACGGCGATGAAATTATTGAGAAAATGAGCGATGACCGGCATCAGAAAGTTATCGGTCGTCAGCATTAAATAAGTGAGCGCCGCGCCCAGCACGGCAGTGGGCAAAAAGCGGTAGAGGCTCAGGTGGAATATGCCGAAGATAATACCCATAACGGCGACGAGCTCCGTTTTGCTGCCGATACTTTTCATAGTATACATTATGATGCCGCGGTGCAGAGCTTCCTCGCATACAGCAGGTAAAACGGCCATGATAAACGCTGAGAGCCAAAACGGCAAAGTGCTTTCCAGTGAGCTTACGGCGTAGCTCTCTGTCAGCGCCGCCGGAAACAGACGGCAAATTATTATATTTACGGTATTGGCCGTTAAAGAGGCTCCCGCCATAAAGAGAAGCAGTCCGCCGATCTGCGCTGATTTCACCTTTTTCAGCGGAAAAACATCGTGCAGATCCTGTCGGAGCACGAGAACCGTCCCTACGGAATAGAAGAGCATAAAGAGCTCGGTAATCGCTACGCCCCAAAGCAGCAGACTGTGCTGTACGGCGGGCCCGAATATGATAAAAATCGCCATGAAAACGGCAAAAATTATCAGTCCGTGGTAATATTTCAGCGCGGTTTTTTTATTGCTTGCCATCTTCGACCGTTATCCAGTATCTCTGCATAAAGCAGCCTTCTTCTTCGCAGTACAACTCGTTTTCCATGCATCCGCCGTCGGCCTCTATAACCTTTGCCGAAGCGATATTATCGCAGCGGCAGGTCACCAAAGCCCGGTCAATATTCAGCAGACGGCATTCGTTGAGCGCCAGCCGCAGCATCTGTTTGGCGTAGCCCTTGTTTCTTTCCGACGGTCTGACGCTGTAGCCGATATGACCGTAATAATTCAATAGCTTATCGTTGAGAGCGTGACGGATATTGACCGTCCCCACAATACGCCCGTCGGCTTTTCTTATGCCGAAAAATGTTGAAGAGCGTGCCAGACCATCGGCGGCAACAACGCGTGTGCGGCATTCTTCCAGCGTGCAGAGCCATTCTTCATAGCTCCGGGCCTTATCAAAACCGGCGCTGCCGTGGATGACGGTACCGTCTTTTCGGTATTCTTCCCGCATGAGCATAGCTTGCTGCTTATGCTCTGACGACGGTATGACAAAATAAATATCCATTCAGTTCTCCTCCTGCGCGCACCGCAAAGTTACCGCAGTGATCTCCGGTTTGTTGTTTATTCTAATCGGCAAAACGCTGGGTCCCAGTCCGCGGTTCACCACAAGAGATGTCTGTCCGATGCTGTATAATCCCGATGTGTATTCAGGGAATATGCCCTGATTCGGCGCATACAGACCGCCGATAAACGGCAGCCGGAACTGTCCCCCGTGCGCATGGCCGGAAAAAACAATATCGGCGCTGCTGCCCTGATAAATGCTGACCAGGTCGGGACGGTGTGAAAGCACTATTTTAAAGCTGTTATCCGAGCAGCAAAGCTTTGTCAGCTTGGCTGCGAAGATCGCCTCGGACTTTCCGCGGGAAAAATTTTCGTAATTCACGGAAACGTCGGTCATGCCGATGATATTTATATATTCACCGCCGCGAGTGATCGTTGCGGCGCTGTCATCAAGTACCGTAACGCCGCAGGCTGTAAGCAGCTCGCTCAGCTCGTCGAGCCTGCCTGAGCTGATCTCATGATTGCCGGCCGCGAAATAGACAGGGCAAATTTCGCAGGCGCCCCGAGCCAATGTCTCGATGTTGTCGTAACGGCGCGTATCATGATTGACAAGGTCACCGGTTATGACGATAATATCTGGGTATGTCTCCCTCAGTAAAGCCAAAAGCCTGCTTTGGTTTTTGCCGAAGCAGGCATCGTGAACATCCGAGATCTGTACTATGCGAAACCCGTCAAAGGTATCGGGAAGTTTCGTACTGCCGAGCTCTATGTTTGTGATTTCAATGTCGCTGTTCTGGCGTATACAGTATAAAACTGCCGCCGCAGACAGACACAGTAGTATTAATATTTTCAAAATGTTTCTTTTTACCGTGATATGCATATTTCAAGTCCGCTCTATTAAGTATATGGGATTTGTGTGCCGATGCATACCTTTACAACGGTTTTTCTTTAATAATTAATTTTTGCCGCCTTCGCGATCTTCGGCGTGACCGTGTTGTATTCGCGCCAGTTTCGCTCTTTTTCAAAGTCTGCGGCGGCGGTTATTCTTTCGTTTATACCGTCGGCGAGCGTGCTTTTAAGCGTTTCGTCCCCAGTTGTGACCGCGAAGTCGTATACGGTAAAAAATGCATCGTCCGAAAGGCAGCAGCTCAGATAATAATCATCAATCTTTCCCGTTTCGTTATATCTGGCAATGTTCAGGCGCGCTACCGCCGCGTCAACATTAACGAAGCACATTACCGTATACAGCAGCGAAATTATATAAAAAGCTGTCAGTACATAACGGAATGACGGACGCCATACTTTATACATCAGCAAAAGAAGCAGGCCGAGCTGCACCGCAAGATAGATCATAACAATGAGGCGGCTGCGGGTAAAGCCATATACATCCATATACATTTTCATTTTAAAGAAGGCGGTGAAGGTCATGCAGATATTGGCGGTCGTGTAGACCGTGTATATCAGTGGAAATATTATTTTTTTTACCGCGTTCATCCTCTGTGTGAGCTTGCCTGCGCTCAGCGTAATTATAAGGTTTATTACCGTAAGCGCCCAAAGCTGAAATACACCGCCGCGCGCGTACTGCGTGTGGCTGAAGCCAACCGGAAGCCCCGCCGAAATTTTAAAGAAAAAATATGTTATCTGCACGCCCGCAAAAATGACATAAGCCGCCAGTACGGTGACGAGAAACGCCAGTACCGTATAGGCGTAACCGTTCGTGTCCTGCGTGCTCTCACGGGCTCTCTCCGGCGGCAACGCTTTGCCTCCGGACGGTAAAAGCGCGCTGTATATAAATCCGTAAGCATAACACATCACCAATACGGCGGTAATTATTCTGAAGATATTCAGCCCCAAATTCGCTGCGGAAAAAATCGGTTTGACAATCGCGCCGAAGGCGTCGTCGGCATCCAGCATCAAAGGGATTATCACACAAAGTGCAAGCAGGCCGCCGAGAGTTCCGAGCAGTATCTTGCCGATGCTGCCCTTGCTGTTTTTTTCTCCGCCGAAGGCCTTTGGCAGCTGAAAAAGTTTGGCGAACGGCTTGAAAATCAGGCCGAAAAAGTTGCCCGCACCGGCTTCCGTCCCATACAGGGAAATATTTACCGCCGCTGTATACAGACACGGTATCAGCAGAATATTGAGCCCGAGCAGAAATTCGTTGCGGCTGAAGACGAATGTGCAGCCAATGGCTTCTGTGATCGCGGCAAGGCTCAAAAATGCGGTTTTACCGAAATGCGGCGCAAAGCTCAGCGCCCAATAGGTACC
>CAZIQU010000016.1:0-1733 GCA_964541445.1 uncultured Lachnospiraceae bacterium
AGCGCGAGAAAAATTATCAGTGAATTTTTCATAAGAGGACTGTTCATGGTGCAGCTCTGCGGAGCGGCGCACAAAGCCGCTCAATGTACCGTCCTCTCCCAATGCCAATATGGAAGGTATATCGGAAATGCCGTCGTCCGCGATATCTTCGGTGATATTCAGATGAAACGAGCCGATGCTGTCGCGGCCGATGATATTGCGGTAAGCGATATTGCGCCGGTAGTTTTCTTCCATAGCGACTCTCTCGCTTATGTCAAGATAATAACCGTTAAGGTATTTTTCTCCCCGGGCATTTTTCCAAACACGGTAATATGCCTCCACAGGTATATAATTGCCGCTGCCGGTCAAAAAACGTACACGCACGGAGAGAGTGGCCGACGCGGCTATGGTAGCCGACAGCTTTTCGGCAAGAGCTTCGCGGTCATCCGGATGAACCCCGGCATAAGCATCACCGCCGAACAACGCGTTTGCCTCGCCGTGAGTCATGCCGAGCATGCGGCAGAAGCCGTCGTTCATAAAATCAGGCGTTACGCTGCTGTCCGCATGGATCACCATCTGCGCGAACCCGCCGGGGGTGTCGTTCATCATTATTTCCATACGGCTGTTATTGCTGCTGAGCTCATCCATAAGATTGCGGCGCGATATCATCACCGACATGTAATTGCCGATGACCTGCAGATTTTCCATTTGAGCGACATCGTTAACCGGGTCGTCCACGCCCATCATGCCGATGAGCCGGCCGTTTTCCCTGAGCGGCACCACCACCAGTGAGGTGATATTTTGTTTTTCCAGCAGGTGACGTTCCGCCTCGCGGTCGCTGCCGAGATGCGCGGTATTTTCGATAGCAATATAATTATCACGCTCGAAAAGTGTAAACCACTCGGAAAAAGCCGAAAACGGCACACTGCGCAAAAGCTCAATAGCCGGCTCGGCACCTTCGGCGCACACCTCGTATGTGTTGTGCGCCAGCTGCGCTTCATTGTCGAACTCAAACACATAAGAACGCTGACCGCCGAAATGGACAAGTATATCCGTCAGCGCCACATGTATGGCATCCGACATATCGGCACCGTTGAGCATATCGTCAGCAACACGGTTTAAAAATCCCAGCTGATCCATTATCTCGCGGTTTTTTTCCTCGATGTCTTTTTGCGCTGAAATATCGGTATGTACGGCATAAATATGCGTATTGCCGTTTTCTATGGCGCAGCGGGCCGCTACATTAACCCAAACGCAGCCTCCCGAAGAACAGATCAGACGGTAAACACCCGATGCGGTTTCACCGTTTTTACGCAGCTTATCAAATATGCCGCGGGCAATAGCGACATCAGCGGGGTAAACCTTGGCGTATATATCGTTGCTTTTGATTCTTTCCCACTGTTTCCTGTCAATACGCATAAGCCGCAGCATACCGTCACTGGTGAACACATTGACGGCAGCGCCGTCACTTTCTATCGCCGTTAGGGTAAGGCCGCCGCCGGAATGATCTACCAGGCTGCGGTAACGCAGCTCGGTCTCCTGACGACCGCGCACCGCCTTGAATTCGCCCGTTTCCACGGGAAAGAACAGACAGCAGAACGAATGTGGGTCTCTATCCTCCGCTGCGATGCGCCCGATGATACGAAAAGGCGTATAGCCGCCGCTGCCGTTAAGTATACGCAGCTCGCATACACCGTCACGCTTTTCCCGGAAAGCGATACGCAGTTCAGAATTCAATTCCGCGATATCGTCCG
>CAZIQU010000016.1:1743-4096 GCA_964541445.1 uncultured Lachnospiraceae bacterium
CATCCCATTCTATGCTGCTGCCGCTGCGCCCGACAATTTCACTGTAACGTTTATTGAGATAAAGAAGGCGCACTTTGCCGTCCTCGATACGGTACATGCCCGCTCCGCAGGGCATATTATCGAGAAGGTCCTGCTGTAAATGTCCGTTCTCGGCGGCGATTCGGCGGCTGTCACGCTCAAGCAGCAAAAAAAGCGCCAACGCCGCCAGCAAAAAAGCGCCGACCGTACAGATCACTTTCAAAACATCTCTTTGAAAAACGGCTGTCTGTTCAGCGAGTATGTCATCGTCTGCCATGCTGCACAGTATCCAGTCGTTTTCCGGCAGGTCATCACCGTCAAGCGGTACCGCCGCAAATATTCGGGCGGCACCTCCCACCGACATATATGCCGCCGAGGGCTCACGGGAGGCTATGCTCTCACTCAGCCCGCCGGCGCTGTCACCGCTTTCAAAACCGATATCGGCGGAAGCGAGATAATCAAAAAGATTCTGCCCGTACGGCAGAAGGCTGCCGTCGCCCGCGGCAATAACGATATTTCCGTCTTTATCGGCGATATACGAAAGTCCGGTGCCGCCGTAAGCCTCGCTGCCGAGCGTATTAATCAGATCGGTCTCATAATACAGGCCGCACAGCACACCCACGATTTCGCCTTCCGCGCGGTAAGGCACGGCCAGTACGATACCGTCAGCGGTAATATCCGCGGAGGAGGCCAGCGCCGCCATAGCACGGCCGCCGGTGACTGCCGTATTAAAAAAAACGCAGTCCCCGTAGACGCAGCCGCTGTTTATGCCGTAAACGGCCTTACCGCTTGTATCAAGGATAAAAACGGTGCTGAAACCGCTGTATTTTCCCAGAGCGGCGAGCATTTTTACTATCTCCGCATCATTGCGTTCGTTTTCCCACGCGGAGGCATCGGACATCATCTCCAGCTGCCGGTAATCGGCGGCAAATAAAGTCTCCAGCGTATCCGCCTGCTCACAGGCGCTGCTGAGCATAACCTGCTTTGCCTGAGAGACCGCGGCGCGCCCGGCGCACACACCGGCCACATGCCAGCCGCCGAGCGCGCCGGCTGTGACCGTAAGTATAATAACGACAGCGATAAGCTTTCGCCTGCCGGCTGTCATTTCTGTGCCTCCGCGTCGTCGGCCTCAGACACTTCGCCGCCTTGTGACGGTATGCCGCACATATCTTCCGAATAGAAAACGAAACTGTTTTTGCTGCCGCGTTTTACATGATACAGGGCCGCATCCGCCCTTTTATAGGCCGAAACAAAATCATCGATTCCGCCGCGGCACAAAGTACAGCCGATGCTGCCGTGAACGGCGTAATCGCGGTGTTCGCCGGCGCGAACGCGCGAAAGCTCAGCCAATACCGAGCGCAGAGCCGGTTCAAGCACTTTTTCGGCAGCCACACCGGGAAGCAGCGCCGCAAACTCGTCGCCGCCTATGCGGCCGATGATATCGGTGCTGCGAAAATGTTTTTTCAGTATTCCGGCTACCGAAATCAGCACTCTGTCGCCCTGAAGGTGGCCGTAATTATCGTTTACATATTTGAGGTCATCAACATCAAGCAGAATCAAAGCTGAAGGCACCGCATCTTTGCAGCTTAAAAACTGACTGACGATACGCTCCATGGCGGTATGGTTGTAGAGCTCGGTCATTCCGTCACGGTCCGCCTGACGCTGGGCCGATAAAAGTTTTTCGATCTCACCGGTGATATCCGTAAAAGATACTGCCGCACAGGCCGCTTCGCCGCTGCCGCCCGCGGTTGCGGCAAAGCGCATCTTAAGCCAGAGTGACAGGCCGTTCGGCATATTGAAGTGAATATCGGTCTCACCGTAAGGCTTGCCGCCGTCGATATCGGCAAAAAACTGCTGCCACTCGGCAACGCTCTGCTTATCGATCAAGCCCTTATCAAGCGCATACTGCGGCAGATCTTTTATCAGCGCCGGCATACCGAAATCGCGGCATGCCGTTTTATTGAATCTGCCCACACGACCGCTGGTTTCGTAGATAAAAATACTGACGCCGCACTGCTCGGCGGCAAGCAGATAATCATGCTCGCCTATCGCCGGTTTATCTTCCGCACGGGGAGCGGCGGTTTCCGCACCGCCTGCGGCGCCGGTACGGTCAGCTATGTAATTTATATAGGCGTCCCGCCCGTTCCAGTCGATACGCGTAACGCGTGAATAGTAACGCCTGCCGTTAAAATCGACTTCCTGACTGAGCGGCTGATCTTCAAGCTTTTCGGCGAGGCAATAAGAGCAGGGCGCCGCGCTGCCTTTAAGGTATTCGTGGCATTTCATTCCGGCGAAAAGCTTGAAGATCAGCCGCTCAGTCAGGAAGTCGATTTTA
>CAZIQU010000016.1:4106-9274 GCA_964541445.1 uncultured Lachnospiraceae bacterium
TTCGGCGAGGCAGTAAGAGCAGGGCAACGCGCTGTCCTTAAGATACTCATAGCATTTCATTCCGGCGTAATCGTCTTCGGGGCGTCCGGCCAGTTTAGCCGCAGCGGAATTGACATACAGCAGCTCATGAGTGACGCGGTCGGCGACAATAAGCACATTTTCCGTTTCATTGAGTATCTTGCGGTAAAGCTCGGTGGTGACGGAAAGGTTATGAAACACCGCGCCGAATAATGGGTACGAATCAGGGGGTTTTACAACATAGCCGCGCAGGTTGACCCAGATATATCCGCCGTTCTTCATGATGATACGGTAATTGATATCGATGTCAGTACCGTTTTTGACGGCATCATCGATAGCGTCGAGCGCCAGCTTCTCATCGGCGGGATGGATTATGTTTTTTCCTTTGCTCTCTTCTATAAATCTTCGGTATTCCTCCGGAGTTCGGCCGGTAAGCGCGGCGACGCCGTCGGTAGCATACACCAGATAGAAGCCGTCCGGTCTTACCTCATAAGTAGCGACACCGCCGGGAATGGCGTCAATGACGCTTTAGAGCGTCAGGCGGTTATTTGCCAGCTTATGTTCCAAATTCTTACGCTCGGTGATATTCTCGACTGATAAATAAAACAGATAACCGCGCATTTTTTTCGTCAGACAGCGAAAACGGCAGCGGCTCCAGAAGCCCGGGCCGTCGTTATCCAGCGGCAGCGAGCGTATCTCGCACTCCGTTTCACTGCCGGAGGAAACGGCCTTATCCAGCGACGCGGTAAAAGCGGTGCGGCTTTCCGCCGACATACGCTCCAGCAGGTCGTACTGATATTTGGCGTATGATTCTCTGTCGGTGCCGATCTCCTGAAAATAGCGGTCATTGATGCGCAGGGCCGCGACCCGGCCTTCACTGTATTCCAAAATAGCAGCGCCGCCCACAAAGCTGTTGAAAAGCAGGGTCGACTGGCTGTCATAGTCCATAAAATCGCAGAGGCCGTCATCCGGCGGATTTTCACTTGATACTTTTACGGGAGAGACCGTACCGGAGATAAGCAATTTCTCAAAATCTTCGGCGGGCATGGGCCTTGAAAAATAATATCCCTGCATAAAATGACAGCCTATGCTCTTGAGAAATTCCGCCTGTGTTTTTGTTTCCACGTCCTCGGCGATCACCGGCAGGTTTATTTCGTGCGCCATGCGCACGATCGAGCTGAGTATCTTGCCCCCTCTGTCGCCGTCGGATTTTCCGGCCAGAAAACGCATATCCAGCTTGAGCATATCCACCGGCACATCCTTGAGCGTATTTAAAGACGAATAACCGCTGCCGAAATCATCCATTTCCACATTGAAGCCGTGTTCCTGCAGCTTACCGACGACACGCACTACCAGCTCCGAGCTGTCGATATAGGCAGATTCCGTAATCTCCAAATGCAGCATGGCCGGGTCGATACCGTACTTATCCGGCAGCGAGCAGATATGCTCGACGATATCCGGCTGATAAAGGTCCTTGCGGGAGATATTGACCGATACGGATATAGGCGGTATATCCATACCGAGGTTTTTCCAGTTCTTTATGTAAGCGCATGCCTGTTCCCAAACATAATGATCGAGCTCGTAAATGAAGCCGTTTCGCTCAAAAATAGGAATAAAAACATTCGGCGCGATAACACCCTTTTCCGGGTGTATCCAACGCACCAGCGCCTCCGCGCCGATGAGCGTACCCTTGGTGTAGTTGTACTGCGGCTGAAAATACACCTTGAACTGTCCCAGCGCCAGCGCGTCCTTCATCTGGCTGGTGATATCGTGCTCGCGCAGTATATCGTCACGCATGGAATCTTCGTACCAGGCATAATGGCGGTTATAATCATTTTTTACCGATTTAAGCGCCAGCAGCGCCCGATCGCACATCAGCGCTACATCTAAAAATGTATCGTTTATACGAAAAAGACCCAGCCGCAGAGTCATATCGAAGGCGCGTGTCTGTATTTGATGCAGTTTTTCCTGCACCGCCATACTTATTTCATGAGCGTCAAAGCCGCCGGCCTCCCACAAACAAACGAAATGATCGGACTCAAAACGGGCATAGAGCAGCATGCCCGGGCAGTCATGGCGGTGTTCGCGGCAGAAATCACCCACCGAACGCAGGAATTCGTTTCCGGCCTCCCGTCCGTACACATCGTTATAGACCTTGAAATTATCCATATCCCAGCGCAGAATAATGCACTCTTTTTCCGGGTACTCACTCAGGTATTGCGCGGTGCGGCGCAGAAAAGCGTTTTTATTGTATATACCCGAGATTATGTCCGTTTCCGCCTCGGCCAACTCGCGCTTGATAGCCCGGTTCTGCTCGAAAAGGCGTATCGAGTCCATACGCGTGATAAGATTTTCAACACGCTTTTGCGTGACCTGTGAATTGATCGGCTTATACAATACATCCATAGCACCGGCGGAAAGCGCCTTCATCTGCGTCTCCTCATCGGTGCTTGCCGTCATAACGATAACCGGTACACTGCGCATCTCGCTGTCGTCCCGCATGGCCGACAGCACGCCGAAGCCATCCATCTGCGGCATAACAATATCCAGCAGTACGATGGCGATGTCACGGCGCTCACGCAATGCAGCTATCGCCTCCAGACCGTTTTCCGCCTCCAGAATATCGTATTGCTGCCCGAAAACCTTCCGTAATATCATACGGCTCGTCTTCGCGTCGTCAGCTATAAGTATTACCCTTTTCGTGCCGACATCCATACCTGTTCCCCTTTCGGAGGGGCTGCCGTGCTCCCGACAGTCCGCTTCATCTATCTGCTGCCGTCCCGTTTATTCTCTCAATCAGCGGCGGCGGTTATGCCCGCGGCCGCTTTTCGGTAAGCCGCCTGCATAGCGGCATACATTGCCGCTACCTTTTGCTCATCGGGAACCGCGCCGCCGCGCAGATATTCCGTAAGCATACCGGCGCTGTGAAACAGCTCTGTCATATCAAGAGTGCCGGAAACGCCCTTCAGTGCGTGAGCTCGCTCGAAAAGCTGCCGGTAATCACGTAAAGCAAACGCCTCAGCTGCCTTTTCGAGGTTATCATCTTTCAAAAATTCGTTGAGCATATGCTCATAAAACCGGCTGTCGTCCATAAATCGTTTAACGCCCGCCTGATAATCAATACCGTGTTTTTTTAATATTCCAATATCCATTTACCGGTTTATCATGCCTCGTCTTTCATGAAAATCATTTTAATGTATCGGCATACGCCCCTTACATAAACGGCAGCCGCCGCGGTAAAGCCGATAACGAAACACAAACAGCGGCAGAGGCCGAGTCTGCGCGCATCATACAATCAATTTCCCGATAAAATAAAAAGCAACAACGCCGGAGATCATTCCGACAGCTGCCGCCGATAGGTTACTGCAACTGGCTGCCGACGTAATCTCACGATGGCCCTATAGCTTTGCGAAGCGACTTTTACGCCGCCGTGCCGTATAAAATAAGAAACCGGATGCCGCTCGGATAACCGTACCGTAAGCGACACCCGCATGACGGAAAACGCATTAACTTGTTTTTTCCGCCAAAAAACCATTATCATAATAACATCACTTGTCGAAGCATGCAAGTTTTTGCATAATTAATCCACGATATATCACGCAAAAACGACGGTTCCCGCCGTTTTTTACGCTTTTGGCAGCATAAATGCGCTCACGCGCGATAAAAAAAGATGAAAGCCGGTGATACCGCCGGTATTTCATCTTTAAAGTTATAAGTTATAAGTTATCCGACCGATCGCAGCGCTTATCGGCAAAAGTTATCAGCTTATACCGGCGGTTTTTTCCTGTACGCCGGCAACCTCAGGTTCAAAAGCGCCGCGCACCTTACCGAGCAATGACTCACTGCCGAATTTCTCTGAGAGCATCTCGGCCACACCGTGCCCCAAGGCCGTCGCGGTAAAGGTCTCCATACTTCTGAGAACATAATTTGTGCCCGGCGTTTCCTTAAAGGCCGCCCGCAGCCCGTCAGCCTCAAAGAAAAGCTTAACATGACGGGTATCGGCTATTTCCAGAAAGGAAAAGCGCATTTTCAATACCGGCACATCGTCCTCATTATGCGTAAGGCTGCATTCACAGGCTATCTCGTAAGTCTCACCGTGAAACGATACCGAGGCGCGTGAAGCCTCACCGTACAAAAGAGCAAATTCGTAAGTTTCGTCATGCTCCACAAAAGCGATATATGGCGTGCCGTTCTTTGCGTAAAAGCATATTTTATCAAGGCCGTGTCCGTAATCGTTCTGCATGGCCTGAGTAACAAGCGGCAGCAGGCTGACGGTAACGGCTTCCTCATCGACAGTAAAATCGTAGCAGCGATCATTCAGCGAAGCCGTAAAAGCGGCAAACGCGCGCTTTTCGTGCATCTTCTTCCACCACGGCACACTGCGTTTATAAAGCAGGTCTTCACGCAGGCGCAGCTTTTTCAGTGCCGTTCCGGCGGAAGGCAGCGACGCCGCCGGTTTAAAGTCCGGTCCGAAATATTTATAGACGATATCGAAAAACGAGCAGTTCTGAAAGAACTCGTCATTACCGGCATTGGAAACGATCATCAGGCCGGTATCAAAGAAGCCGATAAGGTTTTGACCGTACATACCGTTGAAAAGAAACACATTCTGGCTGCGGCCGACCCATATCTGATAGCCGTAATTGTGTGCGCCGTATTCCTCGGGCGCATGCATATGCGCGGTGGTCGCTTCATGCAGATATTCCCCGCTGATGAGTCTGACACCGTTCCAGATACCGCCGTCAAGTATAAGCTGGCCGATCTTGGCAAGATCCTCGGGTTTGATGTACAACCCCCAGCCGCCCTTTTCCAGACCGGTAGGTGATTTTTCCCAAAAGAAATCCTCTATACCGAGCGGCTCGAAAAGTCTGGGCGTGAGATATTCGGTGACAGTCATGCCGCTCTTGGCCCGCACAACCTCACAAAGCATATAGGTATTCATGCTGTTATAATCAAACTTTTTGCCCGACGCCATGGCGCCGTAGTCTCCGTATTGGACCATTGTGCCGGTCAGTAAATTCACGCACGCAACGCGCTCGTAGTCAAAGCGCACCGCAAGGCGCAGCACCTCCTGCGACATCTTCTGCTCCTGTATATCGTAGCAGTATTCGAACAAAAGCAGCTCCTTGGTGGTGGGGGCCAAAACCAGG
>CAZIQU010000016.1:9284-12661 GCA_964541445.1 uncultured Lachnospiraceae bacterium
AACTTTTTGCCCGGCTCGCCTTTAGGTATCGAATCGAGAAAGCCTTTCAGCCAGTTTTTATCGGTCACCGCTCCCGTTTCATTAAATAAAACGCCGCTTGACATGGTCAGCAGATGTTTCACCGTGAGATTTTTAAGCAGCAGCTTGGCGGCCTTAGATGTTTCCTTATCGAAGATTTCTACTATCTTTTCGTCCGTGTTCAGCCGACCCTCGTCAATAAGCATGCCTATCGCCAAGCTGACGATGCTCTTGGCCTGCGAGTAAGTGGCGTGCCACAGGCTCATATCGTAAGCGCCGAAAGGGGCCTCGCTGAGAACATGACCGTTGCGCAAAACCATCACGCCGTGCATATCCAGCGAACGGTCGGCTGCCAGTTCAGATAAAAAAGCTTCTATATAGGATGAAGAAATGCCCTCGGATTCAGGCGTGCTGCGGGCAAAGCTCTGTTTTACCGGCTTATCGTACGCGAAGGCCGGCTTCTGCGGTACATAGTCTATTACCGTAGTACGCGGCTTGCGGCGGTCAAAAATCTGACCGATTATTTTGGCGGCTCCCGCCTGTACCTTTATATCCATTTTATTTTCTCCTTATCGTTTTCCCGCGATGTTCTTCTTCGGCGGTCTGGTCATGGCAAATATCAGAAAAAAGAGACCTATCCCCAGCAGAAAATCGCCTATGCTGGCGTAGCCGGAAAAATAACGGAGCGGAAAATATATTATGTCGCCTAAAAAAGGCAGCCTGGTCTCCGCCGTTTCTATCGTATAAGCTACCGCCTTGTTGAGCGGTATTTCGGCGTAAAGATTTTTTTCCCAGACGGCAAAACGTATTGGCATATAAAAATCGTTAGCGGCAATCACCGCAAAGTTAGCCAAAGTGCCGAGTCCGCCGAAAACGGCGAATAGGATAAAACGACAGTTGACGATTACGAAGATCATACTGAGCAGATACGACAGCGAAAGGCCGACAGCAAACCATGGTTCGCGCGGCAGCATTTCGGTGCAGAGCAGATTCGCGCCCATCTGTATTATGATAGCCGCAACCGGGAAAACAAATCCTCTGACGCCGGAATCAAGAATATACCGTAAATGTCCGCCGCTCAACAGCGAAAAAGCAAAAGCCGCAAAAACAAAAAGTAGTAAAATGATCATTCCTCCCGCTGTTTGGAGACAGGTTCTATAATACCTTTCTCATAAGCTTCTGTCAGTGCAGCGGCAGCCTGAGGATCGAACTGCCTGCCGCTCTCGGTTTTTATTATAGCGATTGCTTTATCCAAAGCAAAGCCTTTTCGGTAAGGTCTGTCGCTGGTCATGGCGTCAAACGCGTCGGCCACGGCGATGATACGGGCTTCCGGCGGTATTTCCTCCCCCTTCAGCGCCTGCGGATAACCGCCGCCGTCGTACCTCTCGTGATGACCGAGGATAATATCCTTTATGTCGCCGTAAAAATCGATATCCTTGAGTATATGTACGCTGATGAGCGGATGCTGCTTTATCTTGTCAAATTCCTCAACACTGAGCGATGAGGGCTTGTTGAGAATATCATCCTGAATGCCTATTTTGCCGATATCGTGAAACAGAGCGGCGATCTTCAGGCGTTCGATGCGGCGCGAGGGCAGATGCATCTGGCGGGCGATAATCTCACAGTACTGCTCCACACGTTTAGAGTGGCCGACTGTATATTCATCCTTGGCCTCAATAGCGGCGCTGAGCGCGTTAATCACCTTATAAGACTGCGCCTTGCTGTCAAGGTATAATTTAAACGAGAATCTTGCAAGCATCAGCGGCAGCATAAACAGCATCACAAAATACGGCCCCTGCGCCAAGCTCATCAAATAAGCCAAAAAATAACCGATGGGCGCGGCACAGACTATATTCGGTAAAAACTGCGTAAAGCCGTACAGTGCCGACATGGTGATTTTGGCTCCGTTTTCCACCTTCATCAGCACGGCCATAAGCAGCGAATTGACCAGCATGGAAGCGGTCACATAGACGAATATCGGCAGAATACACTCCGGCAGCGAGGTACCGCAGGCACCGCCGCCTGCCAAATTGAAGAAATAGCCGGAAATGACAATGCTCAACAGCAGATTGCCGGTATTAAAAAGGTTTTTAACAGGATTGGTATTAAAAATATGTGAATACTTCTGCCCGGGGATAAATGAAGGTTTAACGATAAACGGGGTAGTCAGCAGATAGAGCGCCGCCGCCGTTGTCGGCCCCTCGACAAGAAATATAGTGAGTATGCTTATAAAAGACATATCTATCTGCGTGCCTTCCTTTATATAAAGCGGAAAGCAGCGGCAGATGATCAGCAGGACGGTAAGGCTGATGCAGCTGTGCAGCTGAGCGGGATTGTAAGCACCGATAAAAACGACGCAGCACCAAATACCGGCAGTCAGGCCAATGGCAGCAACGGTAAGTGCATAGATCATCGTAGTTTTTTTCATCTGCTTCCCTCCGGCAAAAACGAATATAAGCCCGTTTCGTTTTTAAAGATCAATTTCTATCTAAAACCATGTAAAAAATGCTCCGCATGAGAGTATGAAAGAAACAACCGCCGTTACGGCGAGAGCTATCTTCGATTTCTTCATTGAATACAGCCTCCTTATAAGGATGCTCTGCCTTTCGCTATATGGACAGGCCGTATTCGCTTCGCTGTAAAACGGGCTTATATCGGTAAAACGGACTTTTCTCCTCAGGGAAGATTCGCCCGTGATACGCTCCGACGGATCAGATGATGCTGAGCTTGCGGTTTACCGCGTCGAGCGTGGCTTTGACCGCAGCAGCGCCGGTATCATCGGCGGCAAAGCAGGTGCCGGTAAGCACCTCGGCCGCGCCTTCACCGGCAAACGTTACCGCCACAAGCACAATGGGGCGGCCGCAGGACTCAGAAAGCCGCACATCCTCCAAAGTCAGACTCGCTTTAGTACTCAAAAAATCATTTACGGCTTTCACTGTCGCTCCGGCAACGGCTTTATACCGGCGCATCAGAGCGAGATCGCAGCTTTCGCTGCCGCAGAAAAAACCGTTTTCGTATGACAATGTAACTTTCACGGTGCAGCACTTGTCGCTGAAGGAAAGATCAAGCCCCGAATACCTAAGCCGTGCCGCGCCGTTGACCGTGCGCCCGCTGCCGGGTATTTGGGCGATGCTGATGATCTTGTGATCAACCTCGGTGCAAAATTTTGCCATTATTGCCGACTGTATATCACGCATAATCTGTTTCGGTGAGCGTCCCTCACAAGCCAAAACATGAATTTCCGTCACATTGCCGCTGTCATCAGCGACCACCTCGGCGCTGAGTACATACGACAGCTGCAAAATGAGCTTTTTCCATTCTACCAGATTTTCAGCGCCCAGCGACATTATTTTACCTCA
>CAZIQU010000017.1:0-12607 GCA_964541445.1 uncultured Lachnospiraceae bacterium
CATAAGACCGAAGAACCGGGATATGCCGTGATACAGAAAGAAACCGGGGTCAGACCGATGTTTGATCTGAACATGCGTTTGGGCGAGGGCAGCGGCTGTCCTTTTACGTTCTTCCTCATGGATTGCGCCGAATCGATGCTCAAAAATATGTATACTTTTGAGCAGGGAATGTGCAGCAGCGAATATACCGAGAAAGTAGATAAGCTTAAGTTTTAATTTCTTCTTCTCTGACAATAAAATTGATAGCGGCAAATTATTTTTATCGTTGTATTTTGCCGGTCTGTTTTGTATAATTAAATAGTTATTACGCTGCAAGTATTTGCCGCAGATAACGATCTGCGGCAAATTGTTTTTTTTGCGTAAGCGGCAGATGCCGCAGTAACATACAGATCTTTAGAAAAGCATTAAGAGGTCATCATTTTGAAGGAAAAACTGGAGCTGATACTTAAAGACGCGCTGACGGCAATAAACAGTGCGGCTGACGCCAAAGAACTGGAAAACGTTCGAATCGAGTACTTGGGAAAGAAGGGCGCACTTACAGCCATTCTGCATGCTATGGCATCATTAAGTGCGGAAGAAAAGCCCGCCGTAGGCAAGCTTGCCAATGAAGTAAGGCAGGCCATCGAGGCGGAACTCGGTGCGAAGAAGCAAATATTCGATGAGGCTGCCGTCGCGGCCAAACTTTCGGCTCAATCCATAGACATCACACTAAACGCCAAAAGTCTGCCGTGCGGTCATCATCATCCGCTCTATCAGGTCATAGACCAGATGGTGGAAATATTTTCACAACTGGGTTTTTCTGTTGTTGAAGGGCCGGAAATAGAGTGGACAAAAAATAATTTTGATTTTCTCAATGTTCCGGCAGAACATTCTTCGCGTGACGATACCGATACTTTTTATATTAATGACGATATTCTTTTAAGAACGCAGACTTCTCCGGTGCAGATACGTACAATGCTTTCACAGAAGCCGCCGATAAAGATAATATCGCCGGGTAAGGTATACCGCACAGACGAGATTGACGCGACCCATTCGCCGCTTTTTCACCAGCTTGAGGGCTTGTACATCGATAAAAATATTACGATGGCTGATTTAAAAGGCACTTTGGACTATATGGCAAAATGCTTGTACGGTGAAGAAACAAAAACAGTGTTCAGACCTCATCAGTTTTATTTCACAGAGCCGAGCGCCGAAATGGACGCAACCTGTTTTGCCTGTCACGGTAAAGGCTGCCGTATATGCAAAGGCAGCGGTTATATCGAAATTCTCGGCTGCGGCATGGTACATCCGAATGTGCTGCGCAGCTGCGGAATAGACCCGGAAGAATATTCCGGCTTCGCCTTCGGTATCGGTCTTGACAGAATAGCCATGCTGAAATACGGAATAAGTGATCTGCGATTCTGCTTCGGAAACGATTCGGAATTTCTTTCACAATTTTAAAAGGAGTAAAAATGTTAGCACCTATTTCGTGGTTAAAAGATTATACGGACAATATACCGGAAGATATAAATATATTTTGCGATAAAATGACTCTGACAGGTACGAAAGTCGAAGGCTATGAATATCGCGGCGAAGACCTGGAAAATATCGTAACGGCAAGAATAGAAGAAATAGAACGCCATCCCGATTCAGATCACATGTGGGTATGCCGGGTATTTGACGGTAAAGAAACCTATACGATAGTTACTGGCGCGCAGAATGTAAAAAAAGGCGATATAGTTCCGTTGGCCCGCGACAATTCGGTTGTGGCAGGCGGAAAAAAGATAAAGGAATCCAGCCTGCGCGGTATAAAAAGCAGCGGCATGCTTTGCTCCGGCGGTGAGCTGGGAATGTCTTCGTCAGTAATACCTAAAAGCCAGGAAGACGGCATATATATTCTTGATTCGATGATGACAGAGCCCGGCGTTGATATCAAAGAGATATTGGCTTTGAATGATTACACAGTAGATTTTGAATTAACCAACAACCGTCAGGACTGCAACAGCATACTCGGCATTGCCGCCGAGGCGTCCGCCTCTTTCGGTAAAAGGTTTGCATACCCGCAGTACGAGTTCACAGATAAAGACAGTGATATTGACAAATATCTGCGTATATCGGTAAATGATCGCGAACTTTGCCCTCGTTATACGGCAAAAATGGTACGCATTAAGAAAATAGCGCAGTCCCCGCTTTGGATACAAAACCGTTTGATGGCTGCCGGTGTCAGACCGATAAATAACGTGGTCGATGTTTCCAATTTTGTTATGCTTGAAACCGGGCAGCCGCTGCATACATTTGATTATGACAAGCTTGCCGGTAAAGAAATAGTAGTTGACCGTGCTGCCGGCGGACAGAAATTCGTCACGCTTGACGGAACAGAACGTACGCTTTCCGAAGATGTTCTGATGATAAATGACGGTGAAAAAGCTGTGGCCATTGCCGGGATAATGGGCGGCGGCAATTCGGATATAGATAAAAATACAAAGAGCGTTGTAATAGAAGCTGCGAATTTTAATAAGCTGAGCATACGCCGCAGTTCGTCGGCTTTGGGGCTTCGCTCAGAGGCCAGCGCTCACTTTGAGAAGGGTATCAGCCCGAAACTGACGAAAATTGCCGCTGACAGAGCTGTTTCATTATTGGTTGAGATCGGTGCGGCCGAAGCTGTTTCGGGAGTAATTGATATTTGCGGAGATATCGAAGACGCAAAGCCCGTAAAAATCGACATGCAGTGGTTTAACCGTTTTGCCGGCGTTGAACTCAGCGCCGCTGCGGCTGCTGATTATCTTGCACTGCTTAATTTCAGTACGGAAATCAACGGCGATGAGCTTATTGCCACGCCTTTTATGCTGCGCAGCGATATAGAAGTAAAACAGGATCTGGCTGAAGAGATACTCAGGATGTACGGCTATGAAAAAATTCCGCTGACAATGGCTTTCGGCTCAGGTTACATATCCGATAAAAATAGACACTATGCCTTAAAACAACACATAAAGGATTTGGCCTGCGGGGTCGGCGCTATGGAAATATTAACATATTCCTTCATCAGCCCCACAGCCTTGAGCGATATGGGGTTTGCCGCCGATGATTTGCGCAGTAAACCGATAGAGATCAGAAACCCGCTCGGAGTTGAAAATTCCGTGATGCGTACCAGCATGATACCTAATATGCTGGATGTATTGAAAACAAACTACAACAAGAAAAACCTTCCGCAGCTCATGTTTGAGATCGGCAACGTTTATCTGCGCAGTGATAAAGACAGCGAATTGCCTGCACAAAATGAAATGATCGCATTCGGCAAATACAATACCGATTTTTACGAGCTCAAGGCGGTGATTAATTATCTCGGCGAGCAGCTGAGGGTAGGGGAGCTGAAATATGTAAAAGCCGACGAACCTTTTCTGCATCCCGGCCGAAGCGCTTATATATTCTGCGGCAGGACAAAACTGGGTTTTATAGGCCAGATACATCCGCTTACCGCAAAAAAATATGATGTGGAAGAAAATATCTATTTGGCGGAAATTGATCTGGAGAATCTTTGTGCCTGTGTTGATGATAAAGATGTAGTCATGAAGCCGGTGGGTAAGTACCCGGCAATAGAACGTGATTTGGCGATAGTGTGCGATGAAAGCACCGAAGCCGACGCGCTGAAGGAGATTATCTTTAAGTTTGGCGG
Organism: uncultured Lachnospiraceae bacterium; assembly: GCA_964541445.1. Taxonomy (GTDB): domain Bacteria; phylum Bacillota; class Clostridia; order Eubacteriales; family Anaerofustaceae; genus CAZIQU01. Next base: position 3,653 of record CAZIQU010000017.1, read on the forward strand.
GAAACACATTGTATTTTGTGAGGTTTTCGATGTATATCGAAATAATGAAGCGCTGGGCGAGGGCAAAAAGAGTGTGGCGTTCAACATATTATTCAGAAGCGACAGTGCCACCCTTACCGATGAATCAATAGATAAAGCCATAAGCAAGATCGTCCGAGGGTTGGCTGCCGAAGCAAATGCCATTCTCCGATAACACAGACTGGAAATAAAAAGCAGAGGTATATGCACTAAATAAATATTTAGTGCATATTTTTTAAAATAATGTTAGATGAATTCTTCGAAAAAATAAAACTACAATATCCTCCGGATACCGCAAGCGGTTATATATACGACATTAATACATTTCGGCAATTTCTGAAGACCAGGTACGCATTAGCTTCTGAAGATGCTGACATTGATGTGACTGAAAATATTTTAATTAAAGCCGATACTGCAGACATTATTGCTTTTCTTAATGAAGACATTTCAGCAAAATCAAAATCCGCGGCCACAGCCAACAGAAAACTGAGCAGCATAAAAAAGCTGTACGCTTTTTTGCAAAAAAACCGTTTTATCAGCACAGACCCGGCAGCGGCATTAAAGACGATGCGGACGGAAAAAAGCCGAAAAAAAATTTTCACCGTGGAGGAATGTGTTTCTTTATTGAACAGCATCGGCGGACGCAACAGGCTGCGTGACTTTACCATGATCTATATGTTTTTATGCTGTGCATTGCATGTAGATGAAATTATTCAGATGAGAAAAAGTGATATAGACAGCGAAAATATTTATATCCGAAAAAACAGCCGGCTGATCAAAATAATCAAAAAAAATGAGGCTCTGAAATCGATTTTAAGCGGTTTTTTATTCAGCGAACGTGTAGATACCAATATCAACGGCAATGCCGACGAATATCTATTTACGGCAAAAGGAACCGAGCCGATAAGCAAGCGAACCGTGCATCAGATATGTGTTAAATGGCTGAAAAAAGCAAACCTATATGAAGAAGGTATGACAAGTGAAACGATGCGAAAAACCGGCGCATATCTTATGCTGCAAAACGGCGCGGCTCAGAGTGAGGTTGCGGATTACCTTCATCGTATTGAACCGAATTTCATGAATGATATACGTAGCTTGTCCGAAGTCGGTGACAAAACCGCAGCGGTGCAGATAATAAGCAGGGAACTGCTCGATAAAAATCCGCTCAGCAAATACCGTTTATCCAAAGTCACGCCGCTAGAAAAGTAAATATTTAACACAGGCAACTTTCCGTTAAAGACAACTTTATTGTATAATTAACTTGTTTTTTTCTATATATAGTGTTATAATATTTATATGGATACGGATTATAACAGAAATCTTAAAAATGAGCTTACCGTGAAGCTGCGCACTTTGCAGGATGAGCTGCCTGAATTCGCCGGCGATTTCTTTCGCGGTATCGCCGATCAGACGCAAATACGCACACGCGTGGCTTATGCCTTTGATTTGCGCATATTTTTCTATTACTTAAAAAATAATTGCCGTCAATTTTCCGACCGTAAGGATCGCAAAGACTTTCGCGCGGCGGACCTCGACACCATTTCGGCGACAGATATAGAAAAGTTTTCAGAATTTCTCAATTTATACTCCCTACCCAATTACCAAAACGCTGAGGTGATGATTCAATATTCTAATACCGAAAAAGGTAAAATGCGCAAGCTTTCCACTGTACGTTCTTTTTATAAGTATTACTATAAAAAAGAGAAGATCAAGGCGAACCCGGCGCTTTTGGTTGATCTGCCCAAATTGCACGAAAAGCCGATAATCAGACTTGAGCCCAATGAAGTAGTCGATCTGCTTGATGAGATCGAAAGCGGCGACAAGCTCACTAAAACACAGAAAAAATATCACGATAAAACCTATTTGCGAGATCTGGCGCTCATTTCTTTACTGCTGGGTACCGGCATTCGTATCAGTGAATGTGTCGGCTTAAATATAGCAGATTTTAATTTTGAAGATGATAGTTTTGTTGTTACTCGCAAAGGCGGCAGCCAGACGATTTTATTTATACCCGAAGAAGTAAAGAAAACCCTGCTTGAATATTTGAAAGAGATAAGATACGGTTTGATAGCTGCTGTGCCGGAAGATGATGACGCCATGTTTTTGTCCTTACAAAAAAAGCGCCTGAGTGTAAGCAGTATAGAAAAAATGCTTAAGAAATACACGCATACCGCAGTGCCTTTAAAGAAAATTTCACCGCACAAGCTGCGAAGCACATTCGGTACGAACCTTTACCGCGAGACCGGAGATATATATCTGGTAGCTGACGTATTGGGACATAAGGATGTCAATACTACCAAACGCCATTACGCTGCGATGGACGAAGACCGCAGGCGTGTGGCGGCTAAAGTAACTAAATTAAGAGAAGATTGAGAATAATGCTGTAAGCGGTCAATTGGCGTATACCGGTACTTTTATGGTTTCGCCCGCGCGCAGTACATTATTGGCATCATATTCATTTAGCTGATTGATATCGAACACTATTTCTCTTATATCCATACCGCCGTTATTCATGTTCGAAGCGATATCCCAAAGAGTGTCGCCATCTTTTACTGTGTATTCGGTATAAGAAATAATGTTCTTTCCGTTTACTTCCGAAGACGGCGTGAAAACGAATACTAAAACTATGGCGAGCAAAAAACACACTATTAAAGCCGAAATTCGATCTTTATTTTTTATTCTTATTCTCATTTTCTTTTTCATGCGCCTCACCTATTCGAACATTTGTTTAGAACAAGTGTACTATTAAAACTATAATTTGTCAATATAGTAGAACAATTATTTGACATTTTTTTACTTTCAGTGTATAATTTTATTCGAACAAAGCGAAAGGAAATAATAACTATGTATGAAGATCTGAGCGGCGTACAGATTGCTATCCTTGATTATATAAAAGAAGAGCTTATGAAGCACGGTTATCCGCCTTCGGTCCGCGAGATATGCAATTCCGTCGGGCTGGCATCAACTTCATCGGTGCATCATCAGCTAAACAATTTGGAAAGAAAAGGCTACATTCGCCGGGATCCGTCAAAGCCCAGAGCTTTGGAAGTAGTGAAATCAAATCCGTTCGTTTCACGTCCCGATCTCATTGATGTGCCGATATTAGGCAAGGTTGCCGCCGGCGCACCTATTTATGCGGATCAGGAATATGATGATTATTTTCCGCTGCCGTCTTCTTTTGTCAATAATGCCGAATGCTTTATTCTGAAGATACAGGGCAGCAGCATGATAAATGCAGGTATTTTAGACGGTGACTTTGTCATTGTGAAAAAGCAGAATACAGCTAAAGATAAAGATATCGTTGTCGCGCTCATTGAAGATGAAGCTACGGTAAAAACATTTTATAAAGAGAAAGATACCATACGGCTTCAGCCTGAGAATCCGATAATGGCGCCGATATATTCACGTAATGTCAATATTCTCGGTAAGGTTATCGGTGTCATTCGCAAGATGTAGTCCTTACATAGAAAGAGCTACGGAAAATATTTTCCGCAGCTCTTTCTATATGGTTATGCTGTTTTCCGATTCATATCTCTTTCATATCTCTGAGGCGACTGTCAAAATGTCGCCTTCGCTGATGATGCCGCCGTGAATTACTTTTGCAAAAACACCTTCCCTGGGCATAATGCAGTCCCCTACCGTTTCTCTGATAGCGCAGCCCTTATGACATTCCTTACCTATCTGCGTAAGCTCCAGAACAACGTCATTGCATCTGAATATCGTGCCTATCGGGCATTTGGTGAAATCTATACCCTTCACCAGCAGATTTTCGCCGAAAGCGCCGTCGGGAATATCAAACTGTGACGCCCGCGATTTAAAATCTTCACGGCTCTCCCAAGAAAGCAGACTCACCTGCCTGTGCCAATTGCCGGCATGAGCGTCCCCCTTAATCCCAAAATTCTCGATAAATTCACCTTTGTGAATATTTGTTTTTTGTATGCCCTTAACTTCGCTGGTGCATACTGCTACAACTTCTCCCATTATCCTACCTCGCACAGTTATGCTCTTCATCGAGCATTATGGCCAACCCATGCTCCAGAGTATCAATTATAAATTCCAAATTTTCCCGGCAGGCCTTCGGGCTGCCGGGCAGATTAACAATAAGCGTATTTTTGCGTATGCCGGCCGCGGCTCTTGACAGCATGGTTCTTTTGGTATACTGCATACTGAAAGCGCGCATCGCTTCCGGAATACCGGGAACATTTCTTTCAATAATATCCGTTGTGGCTTCCGGCGTCCAGTCACGCGGAGAAAAACCTGTACCGCCTGTTGTTATCAGCAGACAGGCCACTCCGTCATCGGCTATTTTTTTCATTTCCGCTGCCAATACATCACGCTCATCCGGCAGCACCGTCTGACTTATGACCTCATAACCGTTCTTTTCCAATATTTCCCGTATCACCGGAGCGCTCAGGTCTTCTCTTTCTTTATTATACGCGCTGTCGCTGGCGGTAATAATTGCCGCTTTTCTCATATTATCCTCCGATCTGTGACATAAGTTTATTTTCATCGTCACCGGTAGTTTTATCACCGAAATGATGCTCACGGGGCTTGCACGATACAGCAGATTTTATCGCCGAAGCGATCTCATCATCAACGGCACCGCCGCGCAGCAGATTTTTTAAATCGGTGCCGAAATCATATTGCAGGCATGTTTTCAGAAAACCCTGAGATGTAAGTCTTATTCGGTTGCAGGTTGAACAGAATTTATGGCTGACAGCGCTGATGAAGCCGATTCGGCCCTTGAAATTCTCAAGAGTATAATACACGGCCGGTCCGTTGCCGTAATGCTTCGCTGTCGGCGTAAGCTCGCCGAATCTGTCAGTGATTATCTTTTTAACACTTTCAATTTGACAGCCGGCGTATGTTTTTCCGAAACCGATAGGCATCATTTCAATGAACCTTACGCAAATATCGTTGTCTTCGGCGAGTGAGGCGACATCGCAGAAATCTTGCCGGCTGTCAGCGGTAACGCAATTCACCTTAACATTCAACTCATCACCACGAGCCATCGCGGCATTAAGCCCAGACAGCGCTTTTTTAAGCATATCACGGCGGGTCATCTCACGATACAAATCGCGGTTCAATGTATCAAGGCTTATATTTACGGCGTCCAGTCCGGCTTTCATGAGTGCGTCAAGCTGTTCGGCCAGCAGGATGCCGTTAGTAGTTATCGTAACTGAATTTATACCTTTGATTTTTTTAAGTTCGGCAATCAGTTCGGCAACATTTTTTCGGCAGAGCGGTTCACCGCCGGTAAGCTTGATCTTGCTTATCCCCAGAGAGGCAAAAATACGGCATAATCTGACTATCTCAGAGTATGAGAGTATATCTTCGTGAGCTACCGCTTCAACGCCGTCTTCCGGCATGCAATAACGGCACCGCAAATCGCACCGGTCTGTCACCGATATGCGCAGGTAATCTATATTTCTGTTGTAATCATCAATCATGACTTTATTTTATCATATTACACTTGTACATACCACATTCGTTTATTCTTGTTTTAAACTTTTCGCTTCGGCAGTAAATACATTTATAATATAATATATATTTAAACGGGAGAATTTACTATGACAGAGGGATTCAATCATTTTGACGGCAACGGTAATGCCGTAATGGTAGATGTTGCTGATAAAAAAATTACCGAGCGTACTGCGGTGGCGTGCGGGCGCATATATGTAAATGAAGAAATAATCTGCGCGGTAAAAAACAATACGATAAAAAAGGGTGATGTGCTGGGTGTTGCCAGAGTAGCCGGGATCATGGGGGTAAAAAGAACCGCGGAGCTTATCCCCATGTGCCATACTCTCATTCTTGAAAAATGCAGTATAGATTTCGCTGTCAATGATGCCGAAAATTACATTGAAGCTGTATGCACCGTCAAATGCTCAGGAAAGACCGGCGTGGAGATGGAGGCGCTTACCGGTGCCAATATTGCCTTATTGACTATTTATGATATGTGTAAATCGGTAAGCAAGCGTATGCATCTCGAGAACATCCATCTGGTAAGCAAAGACGGCGGTAAAAGCGGCGATTTCCGTTACTGATCAGTGCGATATCTCATATAAAGCGCCGGCAAGCGCGATCTTTATATGCTCGTAAGTAAGCCCACCCTGCTGATACACAATATAAGGCGGCCGCATGGGCGAATCGGCGCTCAGCTCAATAGAGGCGCCTTGAATGAAATTTCCTGCGGCCATTATTACTTCACTTTCATAGCCGGGCATATCCCAAGGGATAGGTTCAACATAAGCATCTACCGGCGACGATTGCTGGATTCCTTTGCAGTATTTAACGACCTTTTGCGGATCAGACAGAACAACAGCCTGAATTATGTCGCTGCGGTCGGCGTCCACTTTCGGAAAGACCTCATATCCGGCCTCGGCCATAACCGCGGCCGTAAGCACTGCTCCTTTGACCGCGGAATTTGTAACGCTAGGCGCCATAAAAAAGCCTTGCAGATATGAACGCAGCACTCCCAAATTTGCTCCTACCTCGTCACCCAAAGAAGGTGTGGTGAGTCTGTTCATTACTTTATCTACATACTCTGCCTTACCGGCGATATAGCCGCCGGATACGGCCAGTCCGCCGCCCGGATTTTTAATCAGAGAGCCGGCCATAAGATCGGCGCCTACGGCACACGGTTCTCGATCTTCCAGAAACTCGCCGTAACAGTTATCGACCATTATTACCGCATCCGGTTTGATTTTATGTATCTGCTCGATCATTGTCTTTATTTTGTCTATTGTCAGAGCCGGTCGATGCGAATAACCGGTAGAACGCTGAATGTATATCAGCTTTGTTTTTTCATCGATCAGTTTTTCGGCATATTCCGCACAGCGGCTGACATCTTCGGTCACATCGGTCTCGCGGTAAGTTATTCCGTAATCATATAAAGTTCCGCTGTCTTTCTCATCACCCATGCTGCCGATGCTTAAAAAAATCGTATCGTACGGTTTACCGGTAAGTGAAAGCATATTATCTCCGGGGCGGAGAATGCCGAACAGGCAAAGTGTTATAGCATGCGTGCCTGATACTATTTGCGGCCGCACGATCGCTTTTTCAGCCCCGAAAACCTGTGCATATATCTTTGCGCATACTTCCCTGCCGTCATCATCGTAACCATAACCGGTGGATTGTGTAAAATGCCTTTCGGATAAACGGTTTTCTCTCATGGCTGTCAGCACTTTACGCTGATTGCGGTAAGCTGTTTTATTGTGAAGCTCAAATATAGCCGAAAGTTTCTCTTCGGCGGCATCGACCATTTGTTCATACTTCTCAAGCATTTATAAGTTCTTCCATTTCTCTCGCTATTTTTTCCATATTGCTTTGATCTGTCGCATCAAACCAGATGATATCTTTATTTGCCCGAAACCATGTATATTGCCTTTTGGCGTAATTGCGGCTGTTTTGTTTGATATTTTCTACCGTATCTTTCATTGAGGTCTCGCCGTTGAGATAGGCGATGATCTCCTTATAGCCTATTGCCGCCCGGGCGGTAGCGGAAAGACGATCATTATGCCACAGATTCGCTGCTTCGTCAAAAAGACCGGCGGCTATCATTTTGTCAACTCTTTCGTTGATGCGCTCGTAAAGTATATCTCTTTCGACATAAAGTGCAAAGTAAAAGAGCTTATCAAAACGCGGACGTCGTTCTTTTTTTATATCACTCATTCTTCTGTTGTTTGTATGGTAAAACTCCAACGCTCTTATCACCCTTTTTATGTTATTGGGGTGGGTCGTTGCGGCATAGGCCGGGTCGATGCGCAGGAGCATATCATATAGAAAGACGCCGCCCTTTTCACGGTATATCTCCTGCAGCTCACTGCGGTAAGCTTCATCGGTCGCGGTCATGTTGTAGGTGTAGGTATCATATACGATACTGTCTATATAAAGTCCGCTGCCGCCGGTTATAAGCGGCAGAAATAAATTTTCCCGCTCGATCGTCTTTATATAAGACAGCGCCCGTCGGCTGTACTCGGCGACATTGACAGCTTCTTCCGGCATATACTCATCTATCATATAATGTTTTACGGCATTAAGCTGTTTTTGATCCGGTTTAGCCGTGCCGATATCCATAAAACGGTAACACTGCATGCTGTCGGCGGATATAATGCAGGCATTGGCGCGTTTTGCCAGTAAGAGAGAAACTTCTGTTTTGCCCGAGGCTGTCGGCCCGGCGATAACCGCAGCTTTTTTCATATGCGGTCAAATACCTTCATGAAATACCGCATGCTTATTTTACCTATTATCTGTCGTCCGTGCGGACAGGTATATGGCATATCAGTTTGCGAAAGATCTGCCAGAAGGCGGCGCGCCTCGAGTTCAGAGATATACATTTTACCGCGCACGGCGTTATGGCAGGCTTTTTTTATCAAAAAAGCAGAACGCTGCTGAAAATCTTCTCGGGTAGTTATACTTCTCAAATCTTCGATAATTGAAAAGAAATACTCTTTTATACAGTCTCTGTCGGCAAAGTCGGGAATTGAACGTATAGCCACATTATTATCACCGAAATCATCTATTTCAAAACCCAGTGAAAACAGGTTTTCGCTGTTGGCGCGGATAAGTGCAAATTCTTTAGGCGGCAACGGAATGATTACCGGTACCAGCAGCTGCTGCACGGTTACACCCGCCGCTTTGTAGTGCTGTAAATATCTTTCATAAAGAACGCGCTCGTGAGCCGCGTGCGTATCCACGGCATAAAGAAACGAATCAGTCTCGAACAGTGCATAAACCCCGAAAGCATTGCCGACATATTTCATTTTAGATATTTTAAGTATTGTTTCGCGGTCAATGCGGTCGGCGTTCAGCGGCTCAAGCTTCGGGAAGAGCGACTCATTATCTGCTGCATGCTCGGCAGAGTCAGCTTGAATACTTTTTTGTTCGGCTGCTGAAGAATTAATCGGCACATTCGGCGCAGAGGGCGCACTCCCC
>CAZIQU010000018.1:0-258 GCA_964541445.1 uncultured Lachnospiraceae bacterium
CGACATTAACGAATACGCGGCGCTGATCAGATCGACTTTCGATTCGCAGTGCGGTATACTGGGCATAAAGCAGCCGAAGCTGATCGTTGAGCCCGGCAGATACATCGTCGGGCCGGCCGGCATCACCCTTTATACGGTAGGTACCGTAAAAGAGATACCGTTCATCAGAAAATATGTCAGCGTTGACGGCGGCATGAGCGACAATCCCAGACCGGCATTATACAATGCCGTCCATCATGCGGTGCTGGCCAATAAATA
>CAZIQU010000018.1:268-12572 GCA_964541445.1 uncultured Lachnospiraceae bacterium
AAATATGATATTGAGGCGAACGACCTTGTTACCGTAAGCGGCAAATGCTGCGAGACCGATACGCTGATAAAGGATATTTTACTGCCGAAATGCGAGCCGGGCGATATTCTCGCGGTGCTTGATACCGGCGCGTACAACTATTCAATGGCAAGCAACTACAACCGCCTGGCAAAGCCCAGCGTTGTGCTTTTAAACAAAGACCGCGCCGAGATAATCGTCAAGCGTGATACTTACGAAAGAATGGCCGCCAACGACGTAATGCCGTCTTGGCTGGAATAAAAAATGGATATCGACACTGTCATCACCTATGCTATGATATTTTGCGCGAGCATAATATCGCTGACACTGCACGAGTGCGCTCACGGTTATACAGCGCTTAGACTTGGCGACCCGACGGCAAAACAGAGCGGCAGGCTTACCCTTAACCCGCTTAAGCATATCGATCCGCTGGGGCTTTTGATGTTCATCGTTCTGAAAATAGGCTGGGCCAAGCCGGTGCCGGTCAATCCCGCTTATTTTAAAGACCGCAAAAAAGGTATGCTGCAGGTTTCTCTTGCCGGACCGCTCACCAATTTGATACTGGCATTTATCGGCGCGCGTATTTTGGTGCTGTTTCTCAGCCTCAGCACCTTTTACTATTACCCGGTTCTGTTCTTTGCACTTTTTACGCAGGTGAATATCGGCTATGCGATATTTAATATACTCCCCTTCCCGCCGCTTGACGGCTCAAAGATATTTGCCTCGCTGCTGCCGGCCAAATGGGAGATGTTTTTTTACCGCTATCAGAAGTATATGTATATTTTGGTATTCATACTGTACTTTCTGGGCGTGCTGTCGAAGATACTGTACCCGGCCATAAATTTTGTGTACAAATTATTCCTCTTTTAACGGAGAACGGTAAATTGCAGAATGTTCAGTTTGAAAAATTTGACGGGCCTCTCGATCTGCTTTTAAGCCTGCTGGGCAAAGAAGAGATAGCAATATGCGATATTCCCATTGCCAAAATAACGGAGCAGTATATGCAGTATATTTATACCGCTCAGCAGCTGGATATCGATTTGGCAGCTGATTTTATCGTCATCGCCGCGCAGCTTATTGAGATAAAGTCGAAAACGCTGCTGCCCCCTGATGAAGAAGACGGCGACGAAGAAGAGGATCCGCGGCAGGAGCTGATTAACCGGCTGACCGAGTATAAGATATTCAAGCAGATAAGCTCATACATAGGACAGTTTGAAGAGGGCTACAACGAAATAACCGGTAAAGATCCCGAGTATTTTCCGCAGCTTAAGGACGATTATTCCGACATGCAGGTAGACGCCCAGCTGTTCGCGCAGGCAATACGCGCCGTTTTTGCCAAATACAATCTGAAGCTGAACGAAAATCCGATCGGCAATTACCGCGTAGCGGCGGACGAAATATCCACGGAAGAAATGATGCTGAACATCGGCAGACTTTTGGAACAAAAGAATAAGATAGGCTTCTTCGAACTATTCGAAACAAACCACACGCGTGGATATATCATCGCAGCCTTTCTGGCCATACTGGAAATGCTGAAAATGAATGCCGTCACATTAGAACAGGACAGCCTTTATGCTGACATCACTATAAGGAAAAACGATAAATGACACAGGAACAGATTTCCGCCGATACCGAAGAAAATACAGATACTGCCCTTGATGAAACAACGCTGAGGGGAGCCATTGAAGCGATACTGTTTGCCGCCGGTGAAGCGGTATCGTTAAGCGTGATCGCCGATGCAACCGGTGCGGCACCCGATGTGTGCCGCGATACGCTGTCGGCAATGCAAAGCGCCTATGACTTTGAGCGCCGCGGCATGCGTATTGTAAGGCTGGAGAATAAATACCAGATGCTTTCGCGTCGGGAATATTTCGAGTATATCAAGCGTGTAATCCGCAATTCCGCTACGGCATCACTGTCGCAGGCGGCGTTGGAAACCCTATCGATAGTGGCTTACAAGCAGCCGGTGGCCAGAGCGGATATCGAATACATCCGCGGGGTACAGTCATCAAGCTCTCTTGATCTGCTTATTGACAGAGGCTTAGTCAGACCTTCCGGCAAGCTTGATGTGCCCGGCAAGCCGACAAGCTTTATAACCACAGCGGAATTTTTGAAGTTTATGAATATCGAAAAGCTCAGTGATCTGCCGGAGTACGACGAATTTGCCGGCGGTATCCAACTGAAGATAGAAGAAGAAAACGGCTCAGCTCAGGACGAAGAAACAGACACTGCCGAAGGCTGAGCCCTCTAAAAGCAAGCAGTGTCTTTTCATGATGAATATTTCTGTTTATTAACCGATTTTTTAATTATAAAATCCTGCGAAAGATATTAAATATACCGATGCCGCCTAGAAACGTGCCCAATGTACTGCCTATATTGGCGGCGATAACGATTATCAGCACACGCGATACTCTGTTTTTAAACAGGCCTTTAAAAGTAGACAAATCCTCCGGCAAATGCTCAAAATCATCCACGGTGGGTTTTCTTATTTTTGCTTCCGCGTAACCGGCAAACCAACCGGCCGCCAAAAGCGGATCAAGCGAAGTGATCGGCGCGGCGACAAAGGCGGTCAGCACCGAAAAAATGTGTCCGCCGCAGAGCAATGTGGCGAAAGCAGCCAAGGTACCGTTATAAAGAATCCACTGTTTTACCTGCGACCAGGAAGAGACCGGGTCCTTGATTAAGGTGACCACCATCATACCTATGATCAAAAACGGTATTACCCACCCTATTATCTTGCCGGTTTTCCCCGGGGGCGGCACTATGGCAAGCTCGGCGGTATCGATCTTTTCATCGGGTTCGGAAAATATTTTCTTTATGCCTATCGTATGAGCCGCTCCGACTACCGCGACAATCACGTTGCCGGGGGCGGTACGAATCTTCTCTGCCAAATAAGCGTCGCGCTCATCGACAAGGTATTTTTTCAGATCGGGGAACTCGCCGGCAAGCTCATTCAAGGCCGACTCCAGCATATCCTGCGTCTTTAATTCTTCCAGTTCTTCGGCAGTTATGGTTTCGTCATCGGTAAAACCGGTCAGCAGATTCATAATGAGTTTGGCCTTTCCGCCGAAGCTCATTTTCCGCCATATACGTAAAAAAGTCGTCTTTATATCACGATCCGCTGTTATTACCGGTATATTCAATTCGTTCGCGGTCTGTGCAGCCGCCAGCATTTCTTCACCGGCAGATATGCCAAACTTTTCCGCCAAACGTTTCTGATAAGAAGATAATATGATATTAACAAGCAGAAAAGCCGCTTTCTTCTGCTTGATTATATCGTATATATCAGTTTCTTTCCATTTTTTGGGATTGAGCATGTTATTGAGCCGGTCGTCGTCCAACTCGACGCAAACACTGTCCGGCACAGTTCTTTCGATCAGTTCACGCGCTTCTTTGGCGCTGTCGGCCGATACATGCGCTGTCCCCAAAAGATATATTGTTTTGCCGTTGTATTTCAGTATCGATACATTATCGTCCAAGCTGATCTCCTAACTGCATCCGGTGGTGGTTCCGCAATCGGCGCATACCTTGCAGGTGCCGTTGCGGTACATTCTGGTGGAGGCGCAGTTGGGGCAGACCTCACCGTAAAGTCTTTCCATGCCGCTGCGATCCTCCGGCGCGTGCTCTTCCGCAGGCGCGGCATCGGTACACTGCGCCATATCCATATCGTCCTCACATACCCGTTTAAAATCCACCGGTTTCACCTGACAGCGGGAGAAATCGCCTAATTCTATATCGATTATTTTGCTGAGCAGATCGGCAATACTTGAGGCGCTCTTTATATAGGGGTGTCTGCTGACAAAACCGCTCGGCTCAAACTGCTGGCCGCGCAGAAGCCTCGCTATCTCCGATGCCGGCACATTATATTGCAGCATGTTGGAAATAGTCTTCGAAAGCGAAGCTAAAAGCCCTTTGACAACAGTACCCTCTTTATCGGTAGATACAAAGACCTCGGCCATCTTGCCGTTCGAATAAAAACCGATGGTTATATAAAGTTCCACATCGCCTATTTTTGCCGAATGAGTACGGCTCATGCGCATTCCGGAGGGCCTCAGCCGTTCCGGCACCTTTCCGCGGCAGTTCACGGCGAAACGTAAGAGCTCCTCATAAGTGAATTTGGACAGGTCACCTTCGTTGCCGTCTTCCTCGCTGTTGGCGTTGAGCGGCTGACAGGCCTTACAGCCGTCACGGTAGACCGAAATAGATTTGATGCCGCTGGCATAGGCCAGCTTATATATTTCGGATATATCGTTCTGCGAAGCTGACGAAGGCAGGTTGACGGTTTTGGAAATTGAGCCGCTCACCATCGGCGAAAGCGCGGCGACCATCATTACATGACCGTACGGTGTTATCTCATTGGCGGTATCGAATATCGCCCGATGTTCCGGCTTTATATGCGGGGCATTGGCCAGAGTAAAATGAATGAATGAACCGGATACGTCCTTCTCCAGCATATATTCTTCAACTTCACCGATCTCATGCTCGTCGTAACCGAGATTTTCCAGAGCCTGAGCGACCACCGGATTGATTATCTCCATGATGCCGCCGCCGGCCAATGTTTTATATACCACATGCGAATAGAATGGCTCTACCGAAGTCGCGCCGCAATCCATGGCAAACGAAATAGTACCGGTCGGCGCGATAACGCTGACCTGCGCATTGCGTACCCCGTATCTTTCAGCAGCCTCAAGCGCCGAACGCCATACATCTGCCGCGGCAGCGGTCAGATAATCCAAGCCGTCGGCCGCCAGAATATTTTTATCAAGCGTAAAGGGTCGGTAACCCAACCCCTCAAAATCGCCGTCAAGCGCCAGCGCCGCCCGCGCATGGTTGCGAAGCACCCGCAGCAGATATTCTTTATTGACGGCATATTTTTCAAACGGTCCGATCTTGGCCGCCATCAACGCGGATACATAATAAGAATATCCCGTCAAAATGCCGGTGAGCCCTGCTGCCAGATTGCGCCCGCTTTCACTGTCATAGGGATAGCCCATTACCATCAGCAGCGAAGCCAAATTGGCGATGCCCAAGCCGGTGGAACGGAACATGAATGTTTTTCTGGCGATATCAGCTGTGGGGAACTGTCCCATATAGTTGGAAGCCTCCAGTACCAGCTGTGAAAGCCCGACAACGTGCATATAATCATCAATCGCAAAGGTTTTGTTTTGCTCGTCATAAAAACGGAATACATTTATCGAAGCCAAATTGCACGATGTATCCTCTAAAAAAGCGTACTCACTGCATGGATTGGTGGAATTTATACGGTTGTATTTGGCCCCGTACGCTCCGTCCTCACCGGCCGGACAAGTATGCCATTCATTGAAAAGATCGTCAAACTGCAAAGCCGGATCGGCACATTCCCACGCGGAACGGACAATATCATTCCATAAATGAGCCACGGGAACTTCACGGTCTACGCTGCTGTCCACACGGCCCTTCAATGTGATCGTGCTGTCGGCGTTATTATCGAGATCAAGCACTTTCTGCATAAAGTCCCCGTTCACGCGCACGGAGTTATTGCCGTTTTGGCCGCTGACCGTTGCATACGCTTCGCCGTCCATGTCGGTGGAGTAACCCAGCTTAGCCAGATCACGCACCTTCTTTTCTTCATGCGCTTTCCAGTTGATAAATTCCTCGATCTCGGGATGATCGATATCCAAAATTACCATTTTGGCGGCCCGTCTGGTGGTACCGCCTGATTTTATAGCCCCGGCATTACGGTCAAGCCCTTTAAGAAAGCTCATCACGCCGGAAGAAACCCCGCCGCTGGAAAGCTTTTCGTTCACCGCCCGCAGGGTAGAAAAATTCGTTCCCACACCGGAGCCGCCCTTAAACAGCTTTGTTTCGGTAACATACTGATCGCTGATGGAATGATCGCCGATAAGCGTATCGCGTATGGAAAGGATAAAGCAGGCCGAAGCCTGAGTGCGCGTATACCTGTCAGTGCTTTTTACGACCTTTTTCTTATCCTCATCGTAATAAAAGAGTTCATCGCTGGAAGCATCTATGCCGTAATTGCGTTTCAGCCCCGTATTGAACCACTGCGGCGAGTTGGGCGCAACCATCTGCGATAGAAAAGCGTAGACAAACTCATCGTAAAATATCTGCCACTGCTCCTTACCGCTGATTATTCCCTCGCCGGCGAGAGCGTCAGCCCAAAAGCCCACCAGTCTGTCCGCCACCTGCTTTATGCTCGTCTCATATCCTTCCGGAGTGTTTACGCCGGCCTTGCGGAAATATTTTGATGCGATGATATTGCAGGCGTTTTTGCTGTATGCCTCCGGGAATTCCAAGTCATGCATATCCACGATGATGTCGCCGGTCTCTTTGTTTACTATTTTAGCATCGACTTTTTTATAATCAAAAAGGTCGTATACCGTCTTAGCGGTATCGTTTTCCAGTTCTTTGGTAAATTTTCGAGAAAACAGCTCATCAACAGAACTTAACATCGCAGACCTCACACCTAAAAAATATAGTATTATAAACGTTATTTGGGATTACGGCCGTATCAATATATAGTATTCAATATTTGCCGGACACGTCATATATAGTATAATAGCGCAATCACCGTATCCTTACAAGAGAAAATATAAAGTTTTGGTAAAGACAGGTGCTATGTTATAATAGAAGCCGTATTTTTCGCAGAAAAGTATTTATAAAGAATAGAACAATATAATATAATACGAAATATTTTAAATGGAACGGAGCTGACAATATGTGCGGCATAGTGGGATACACAGGTAAAAGAAATGCCTGCGAGGTTATAATCAAAGGGCTCAATAAACTTCAATACCGCGGCTATGATTCGTCGGGCATCGCCGTGATATCGGAAGGAAAACTGAAAGTTAAAAAATATAAAGGTACACTGGAAGTTTTGGAAGCGGCGCTGGACGCCGAGCCGTTATCCGGCCATACAGGTATCGGCCACACCCGCTGGGCTACGCACGGGGCGCCCTCCGACGAAAATGCCCATCCGCATACCAGCAACGATAACCTCATCACCCTTGTGCATAACGGCATTATCGAAAACTATGTGCCGCTGCGCAAAGAGCTGTTGGAAAAAGGTTATAAGTTCTCTTCGGAGACTGATACCGAGGTCGTTGTGCATTTGATACGCGACTGTTATCACGGCGATCTTCTCGATGCGGTGGTGTCAGCCTGCAAGCGCTTAAAGGGAGCTTACGCTTTAGTGGTAATATGCCGCGACGAGCCGGGGCGCATTATCGCCACGAAAAACAGCAGTCCGTTGATAGTAGGTCTGGCCGAAGGCGAGAACTTCGTCGCCAGCGACATACCGGCAGTGCTCGAATACACCCGGCTGGTCTGTCCGATAGAGGAAAATACCTTTTGCGATGTACGCGCCGACGGCGTAAAAATGTACGATACCGATAAGAATGAGATCACGCCGAAACCGATAACCGTTACTTGGAGCGCCGAGGACGCGGAAAAGGGTGAATATCCGCATTTCATGCTGAAAGAAATATATGAGCAGCCGACAGCCATAGCCAACACACTGCGCGCGCGCATATCGGGCGACAGCCTAAACGTTGACCTCTCCCCCTTTGAGATGGACGAAAAGACCTTTAAAGCTGTTGAAAAGATAACGATAATAGCCTGCGGCACATCTTATTATGCCGGCTGCGCGGGCAAAAAGCTTTTGGAGACCTACAGCGGCAAGCCCGTAAGTGCGCAGATCGCCTCGGAGTACCGCTACGAGGACAATTCTACCGACAGCAAAACGCTGGTGATTGTAATAAGTCAGTCGGGAGAGACCGCGGATACGCTTGAATCGCTCAAGCTGGCGCATGAAAAAGGCGCACGGGTCGTGGCGATAACAAATGTAGTGGGCAGCAACATCGCCCGCGAGGCAGATGACGTTTTGTATACATGGGCCGGCCCGGAGATCGCCGTAGCCTCCACAAAAGCTTATTCTACACAGGTAATGTGCATGTATATGCTCTCACTCAAATTCGGGCTGCTGGCCGGATACGACCGCAATGAGCTTACAAAGCTGAGAGATATATGTCTGAATATGTCCACATACGCGACAAATGCGCTCGGCAACGCCGAAGAGATCAAAGAGATCGCCGGGCTCTTCAGGGGACAAAAAAATGCCTTCTATATCGGCCGCGGTCTTGACAGCGCCGTTGCCATGGAGGGCGCGCTGAAAATGAAGGAAATATCGTACATACATGCCGAAGCTTACCCGGCCGGCGAGCTCAAGCATGGGCCGATAGCGCTGATTGAAGACGGTACGCCCGTAGTTGCCCTCTGCACGCAGAAGGGTGAGCTATGCGAGAAAACACTCAGCAATATAAAGGAAGTTAAGGCACGCGGCGCCTATGCAATAGTTATCGCGCAAAAGGGCACGATTGGCATCGAGAGCGAAGTTGACCGTGTCATCTATATAGAAGAATGTGACAATAACGCCACGGTCATTCCCACGGTAATGAAATTACAGCTGTTGGCCTATTATGCCGCCTGTGAAAACGGCTGTGATGTCGACAAGCCGCGCAACCTGGCAAAAAGCGTCACTGTGGAGTAGCCATACTCCCGGCGAGCCACGGCAAAACAAAAGACAGCAGGGTCCGAAGCGCGGAAAGCGCTTGCAGACCCTGTTTTTATTTTTCGCCGTTATAATAAATTATTCAAAGAAAATTCGCTGTGAGAAAAAAACCTCGCGCCGTAAGCGCCATAAGATTAATACGGATATATTCAGCGCGTCTGGCCTGTGCCCTCTATCATATACTTATAGGTGGTCAGCTCATTAAGACCCATCGGTCCGCGTGCGTGCAGTTTCTGAGTAGATATGCCTATTTCCGCGCCCAAACCGAAAATTCCGCCGTCGGTAAACCTGGTCGATGCGTTGCGGTAGAGCGCAGCGCTGTCGGTATATCGGAAAAAATAAGCGGCAGCGGCATCATCGCTTGTAACGATAGCCTCAGAATGAGCCGTTGAATATTCGTTGATATGCGCCACAGCTTCCTCCACTCCGGAAACTACCTTGACGGCAATGATCAGATCGTTGTATTCTTCGTACCAGTCTTCTGGCACCGCCGCTCTGACGCGTGCGCCCAGGATAGATTGCGTTCTTTCGCAGCCGCGCATTTCCACATTCGCTTTCTCGAAGGCGTCAGCCATCATCGGCAGAAATTCGGCGGCAGCGCTCTCATGCACCAAAAGCTTTTCCAGCGAATTGCATACCGAAGGGCGTGATACTTTAGCGCTCAGCGCCAGCTTCACTGCCATAGCGAGATCGGCGTGTTCGTCTATATACATATGGCAGTTGCCTGCTCCGGTCTCGATAACAGGCACGGAAGCTTCTTTTTTTACGGCGCCGATAAGGCCTTTCCCACCGCGCGGTATCAACACATCAATAAAGCCGTCTGCGTGCATCATCTGCACCGCGGCACGGCGTGAGGTATCCGCCGAGAGCCAGACGCAGTCTTCGGGTAAACCGTTTTCGCGAAGCGCTTCACGCATCAAAGAAGCGATAAAACTGTTTGAATGCACAGCCTCCCTGCCGCCCTTCAGCACACAGGCGTTGCCGCTTTTAAAACACAGCGCGGCAGAATCGGCGGTAACATTGGGGCGCGCTTCAAAAATTATACCGATAACGCCCAGCGGCACGCTTGTTTTGCGCAGATAAAGACCGTTTTCCAGCGTCTTTTCTGATAATACCCGCCCTACCGGATCGGGCAAAGCGGCCACACTTTCCACTCCGGCAGCCATACCGCCGATAACTTTTTCGGTAAGCGTGAGCCTTTCCAAAAAGGCATCGCTGAAACCGTTTTCCGCATTCGCTGCGGCCAAATCGGCACGGTTCTCCGCGAGCAGCGCCGAGGTATTTTCCCGCAATTTTGCAGCAAACGAGCACAGCACAATATTTTTATCTTCCGCGGTAACCGCCCCTAAAAGCCGTGAGGCCGCCTTTACTTTTTTCAGCTGTTCGATCGTATCATCCATTTACATATTCTCCGGTAAAAAAGTGCTTCCCACGCTCTTGCCCGCCAACACATCGTACAGCAGCTCCGGGTTATGACCGTTTATTATATGCATGGTAATGCCTTTCGCATTTACCATACACGCCGCTTTAAGCTTTGTGATCATTCCGCCGGTGCCGAGCCCGCTGACACTGCCGCCGGCGGCGGCAAGCATGTCATCGCTGATACCGTGTATAATCGGCACAAGTTCTGCATTTGTATCGCGCGTCGGGTCAGCTGTATAATAACCGTCTATATCGGAAAGAACAATCAGCGCATCGCTGCCGGTAAGGCAGGCCACCAGTGCCGAAAGCGCATCATTATCACCAAGCTCTATCTCCTCAACGGCAACGGTATCGTTTTCATTGACTATAGGTATCGTGTCATATTGTTTCAGCCGCTCAAAAGTATTAAGTACGTTGCTGCGGTGCTCAGCGGAATCAAACTCATTTGCCGTCAGCAGCACCTGCGCAACGGTATGGTTATAGACCGAGAAAAGCTTATCGTACATATACATCAGTTCACACTGACCTACGGCGGCGGCAGCCTGCTTGCCCGGCATATCGGCGGGGCGCTCCTTCAGTCCGAGCTTGCCTGTACCAACGCCGATGGCGCCGGATGACACAATGATGACATCTACGCCCGAATTTTTAATATCCGCGATCACTTTAACAATATTTTCAATATTGCGTAAATTTATCAAACCGGTCTTGTGGGCAAGAGTAGAAGAACCGATCTTTATAACTATACTTGAATAACTGTTTTTTTTCATTTAACGCCCGGCCTTTTCTGTTTCATTGCGGTTATTTTAAAGTATGCGGAAAAAATAGTCAAGAAAATCGCTGCGTATGCAGCGATTATTTCCCATATAACGGCAAAATATATTATAATTAGTAAAAAGACCGACAAAGGAAACAATCAATGGATAAAAAAATAACCTTCATAGGCTGCGGCAGCATGGGCGGCGCCATGGCCTGCGGAGCACTCGCATCCGGCGCGATCAAAGCCGAAAATGTCTGCCTGTGCGACAAACATTCCGAAAAAACAGCGACAATAAAACAGAAATATCCGGTGAATACAACGGATGACTGCATATCAGCCGCCGAATTCGCCGACATAGTATTCATATGCATCGAACCCGGTCAGATACCGGCGCTTTGCGGAGTACTGAGGCCCTGCGCCGCGAACGGTAGGATTTTTGTCAGTATATCGGCCGGGATCAGCGCCGACAGCCTGAAAAAATATCTGGGCGGATACCCGTATGTGCTCAGAGCTATGCCGAACATGGCGGTAAAAGCAGGCGCCGGCATGAGCATGATCTGTGCTAATGCGGATATCGCCCGGGCCGACTGCGATATAATCTTAAAAATCTTTCAGAGCTTTGGTAAAGCGGTGGTACTGCCTGAAGAGAAAATACACGCTTTTATCGCACTGGCATCGTCCTCACCGGCCTTTATCTTCATGTTCATCGAAGCGCTCGCCGACGCCGCCGTTTATTTGGGCATGGACCATGACAGCGCACTGGAATGCGCGGCGCAGGCTGTTTACGGATCGGCAAAGACCGTAATAGAGAGCGGCGAGCACCCGGCCGTACTTAAGGATGCGGTATGTACGCCCGGCGGTACAACGGTTGAGGGTGTTGCCGCGCTGGAAAATGCCGGTTTTCGAGCCGCCGTACAGGCAGCGCTGAAGGCCACCGCCGAAAAATCGGTAAAAATGAGCAAATCGGACGAAGAATAAGATGCTGATAACACTGAAAAAAAACTTAAAGGCCGACGAATACGAAAGGCTTGAAAAAAAGATACTGTCTTTAGATCTCAAGCCGGTATTTATAGATTGCGGCAGCGAAAAGGTCTGTATCGTCAGCGGCGATACCGCGCATACGGACGCAGCACTGATATCATGCGAAAAAGCCGTCAAAACTCTTACCAGGCTAAACGAGCCGTATCCCTTGGCCTCACGCCGTTTCCATCCGGCAGATACGCCGGTTAAATCAGGCCGCGTTGTCATAGGCGGTGATTGCCGGCCCGTGCTCATCGCCGGGCCCTGCGCCGTGGAAAATGAGGAACAGCTATACGAAACAGCGATCCGCGTCAAGGCTTCGGGCGCTGATATCCTGCGCGCCGGCGCATATAAACCGCGCACCTCGCCCTATTCATTTCAGGGTTTGGGTGAACAAGGTCTGAAGATACTCATACAGACGAAAAATGCCCTCGATATGCCGGCCGTGTCTGAGATCACCGAAATAACGCAGCTGGAGCTGTTTGACGCGTTTAAAAATGCCGGCGTCACGGCATTGCCCA